>SKZG01000415.1 GCA_007127495.1 Planctomycetales bacterium | reverse complement strand
GGCGAGCTGGACGGTTTCGCCGACGCGCAGTTCGCCGGAATCGGGCGACTCCGGCTCCCAGCGTGAGCCGGGCATGCCCGGCACGCCGCAGGAGCCCGGCGCGGCGGAACCGTCCGACGCCCCATCCGAGCCGGGCAGTGCGGAGCAGACGGGCGACGAAACGAGTCCATCGCCCCAACGCGAGCCAACCCAACCGGACGGCGAACCCCAGGACGGCGGCATCCAGGGCGACCACCGAATGCAGGAGCAATCGCCCGGGGCGGGGACGCCGTCCGAGCAACCCGACGGCGGCCCTAGTCCGCAGGAAGACAACCTCGACCGGCCCAAAGAACCCGGCCAGGTGGAGGACCAGGAGCCGGCGCCGCGCGACGAGCAATCGCCCAGCATCAGTAAGAAGCAGTCCGACACCGAGGGCGATACCGCCGGCGACCGCTCCGGTGGGGGCGAGGAGGGTGGTGGCCAACAGGCCGACCAGCCGGGTGTGGGCTCACCCGGCACGCAAACCGATGCCGAGTCCGGCGCCGGCGCATCGCCGCAGCCGGGCGACGGCGAGACGGGCGATGGCCCAGGGGACCAGGTCGAAGCCGACCGCCCGACCGGCTCCCCGGCCCAACGGCCCGACGGCGCCGAAGGAACACGCGGTGAACCCGGCAGGCAACAGCCGGGGGAAGGGCCTCAGAAACCTTCCGACGGATCGGCCCCGCCGGGACAAAGGGTGGAAGAGCCTACGGACGGCGGACAGCCGGGCGAACAGGTTTCCGAAGGCCCCGGCGCCCACGGAGCGGGCAGCCCCACACAGGGCGGCGCCCCCGATCCGCGAAAGCCCGGCGCTGCAGACCAACCGCCGGGCGAGCCCGGCGCGGAAACGGCTGATCTCGAATTCGCCCGCAAGCAAACCCAACTTGCTCTCGAGCACCTCAAGGACCAGGTGGATCAGCCCAACTCCGATCTGCTGAATCAGCTTGGCTGGTCGGAGGCGGAAGCCCGACGATTCATCGACCACTGGGAGCAGCTTCGCCGGCGGGCCGGCCGCGACGATCCGGAAGGCGGCCCAGCGCGGCGGTCGCTGGACCAAGCGCTGCAGAGCCTCGGCCTGCGTGCGCGCGGCACCGAACTGAAAAGGGACACGACGCCGGTCGAGCGGATTGACAGCATCCGCGAGGGCGGCCGCTTCCGTCCGCCCTCCGCATGGGTCGAGCAGTTCGAAGCCTACACCCGCAGTATCGCCGAAGGGGAACGATAGTCTCGGATCCACTCGCCGGCGCTGCGTGCTTGCTGGGGCCTAGGATCGGCAAAGAGATGACTGTCCGATGTCCCTTCTCCCCCGGTGGGAGAGGGTAGGGTGAGGGGGAAGAAGAAGCGACAGTTATTTCTTTGCCGATCCTTACGTGGGGCGCTCGAGTTGCAGCTTGATCTGGTAGCGGCGAAGCGGCGCGTCGGCCCGAACGGTCCATGAGGATCGAATCTCGGCCGCGCCGGCAAAATTGCCGTTTCGATCGACGGCTTTGTATATGAACAGGCCGGGATCGTTCATTGCACGATGGACGAAGTGATAGTTCCGATTCAGGAAGGCAATGAATTTGCTGGGATCTCCCGTCGTCCCTTGGAACACCAACCGCTCCACACGTTGCCGGGGGCTGAAGTAGTAGGTGAGGGAACCGGCCAGATCCGTCTCCTCGGTGCCAGTCACCAGCGGTACACGATGCCCATGAAGCTGCAATTGCGCTAGGCCCGTGGAAACATGCGGCCACCTCTCGGCAATCCAGCGTGGTGAGATATCGAAGCGAAAAACCTCGCCGAAGTCGCCCACGGGCTCGCCGGCCAGCCGCGGCATGGGGCGGCCAGCGGCCCCGGGGTCGCCGGCGACCGTGTCGGTCTCCGAGTCGCCGGCCATAACCCCTGCCGAGCGAATTCCCGGAATCGACTGCCGGGCGGCGCTGACGTAGTCGGCGGCCGAATAGAACAAGTACGGTCCCAATACGGCCGTGCCCAACCCGAGTCCGGAATACAGAAGCGTCTTGAACATCTTTGAAGTCCTGGAACCGTTCACCCTCGGTAAGCATCGGCAGTCGGGCAACGCGGTGTTGATTGCCGCGGGGGTTGGCCGCTCCCGTTTACCCAACGCCCACCAGGGGTATACGCGGAACAATCCGTTCAAGCGGGGTGTCTTCTCCGACCACGGCCGCGCCGACTCGGCGCTCGGCCAATACCATGGAATCGTCGGCGCGATGTGGTGCATGCCCCCCGCAGGGCGGCACCCCGAACGGGGAGAACACTTTACAGAATGGCAAGCCTTGCATAGAATCGAGGGCTCCTCGTAGCGAAAGAGCGATACCCGACAGGGTTACCGCCACGGCAGCTTCAACACGCTGGGTACCACTTCGTCATGGCCACAATCACCGAGCAGTTCGAATCATTACAAAGCCGGTCGCAACACGCGCTCCGCGACCGCAGCGCGGTCGATTGCATCCGCATTCAGGTGGGTTCGGCCACGTGCGAGAACGCCGCGGGCGCGCGCGAGGTTTACGAGGAGTTTCGCAAGCACGTGGCCGCCTCGGGCCGCGACGATATCATGCTGCATCAGACCGGCTGTACCGGCCGATGCAGCCGGGAGCCGATCGTCGGCATCCTGGCGCCGGCCAAGATGCCCGTGAAGTACCAGCACGTGACCCGCGAGCTGGTCCACGAGATTTTCACCCAGCATATCCTCGGCGAAGAGCCGCTTTGGGACAAGGTGCTGGACGGCCCGATTTCGGAGCCGGCGCAGCACGAGATACTCTACTGCCAAAGCCGCCGGTGCGACCTGCCGGGTCCCAGCCCGCTCGCGGAACTGTTGCCCGAAAAGCTTCGCCAAGCCGGCGTCGCGGAGGGCACGGTGCGGGTCACGGCGGCGAGTTGCTTCGGCGCGTGTGGCAAAGAGGAGGTGGGCACGTGCGCCCACCTGCTCGTCCGGCCCGACAAAACGCTGTATCGGATCCACAACGAGGAGGAACTTGACGAGGTCATTCGCCAGCACGTCGTGGGCGGCCAGGTGGTCCAGCCCTTGACGGTGCCCGGCAAGACCGTCGGCCGGAAATTCTTCGAAATCTACGGCGACGTGGCCTTCTTCAATCGCCAAACTCGCGTTGCGCTGCGGCACAACGGCGTGATCGACCCGGAGAGCATCGAGGAGTATTTTCATTATCGCGGTTTCGAGGCGATGCGAACGGTTCTCACGCGCAACGACCCGAAGTGGGTCATTGACGAGGTCACCCGCTCGAAGCTCCGCGGCCGTGGCGGCGGCGGATACCCGACCGGGCTGAAGTGGAAGATGGGCCACGAGGCCAAGGACCCGGTCAAGTATCTCATCTGCAACGCCGACGAGGGCGACCCCGGCGCGTTCATGGACCGCAGCATGTTGGAGTCCGACCCGTTGAACGTCGTCGAAGGCATGATCATCGGCGCGTTTGCCATCGGGGCGGAGCAGGGGTACTTTTACGTGCGGGCCGAGTACCCGATGGCTATCCGTCGGCTGGAAAACGCCATCGCCCGCTGCCGCGAATGGGGCGTTCTCGGCGAAAACATTCTCGGCTCCGGGGTCCGTTTTGATTTGGAAATCCGCCTCGGCGCCGGCGCGTTCGTGTGCGGCGAGGAAACGGCGCTGATCCATTCGATCGAGGGCGAGCGGGGCCAGCCGCGAGTTCGCCCACCGTACCCGACTGAAAGGGGGCTCTGGGGCCATCCGACCGTCATCAACAACGTGGAAACCTTCGCGAACATCCCTGCCGTGATCAACTACGGCGCCGACTGGTTCGCTCGCATCGGCACCGACAGCAGCGGCGGAACCAAGGTGTTCGCCCTGGCCGGCAAGGTGCAGCACACCGGACTGGTCGAAGTGCCCATGGGCACCACGCTACGGGAGATCGTCGAGACGATCGGCGGCGGCACGACCACCGGAACCGCCATCAAGGCCGTCCAGACGGGCGGGCCGGCCGGCGGCTGCATTCCTGCCAAGTGGCTCGATACACCCGTCGACTTCGATACCCTCAGCCGCGCCGGCTCCATCATGGGCTCCGGCGGCATGATCGTGCTCGACGAGACTGACTGCATGGTCGATATCGCCAAGTTCTTCATGACCTTTTCCGAGGACGAGTCGTGCGGCAAGTGCACCCCTTGCCGCGAGGGCACCAAGCGAATGTTGGAAATCCTCGAACGCATTACTCAAGGGCACGGCGTGCCCGACGACCTCGATAAACTGGAGCGGCTAGGAAGGCTGATGAAGAACGCGTCGCTTTGCGGGCTGGGGCGCGCAGCGCCGAACCCCGTGCTCAGCACGCTAGAGCATTACCGCGACGAGTATCTTGCCCACGTGACCGACAAGCAGTGCCCTGCATGTAAGTGCGTGGCGCTGCTCTATTACGAAATCATTTCGGAAAAATGCGTCGGTTGCACCGTGTGCGCCCGGAACTGCCCGGTCACCTGTATCGACGGCGAGCGGCGCAAGCCGCACGTGATCGATCAGGCCCGTTGCATCAAGTGCGGCAAGTGCTTCGAGGTGTGCCGCTTCGACGCCGTGGCTCGGAAATAAGGAATGCCCCAACGGAAGGCTCGATTATGGCCAAACGCAAGCAAATCACGCTGACCATCGACGGCACCCAGCTTACCGTGCCCGAGGGCACGACCATCATGGAGGCGGCCGACTCGCTGGGCGTGTACATTCCGCGGCTGTGTTATCATCCGGACCTGAGCCTTTCGGGCTCGTGCCGGGTATGCATTGTCGAGGTGAAGGATTTCGACCACTACCTGGCGGCGTGCAGCGTGGCGGTTTGGGAGGGGATGGTGGTCGAGACCAACTCGCCCCAGATCCGCCAGGCGCGGCGCGACGTCGTCGAACTGATCCTTGACAACCACACCAAAGACTGCCAGACCTGCGAGCGCGACTCGAACTGCGAGTTGCAGAGCCTCGCTTATGCCACCGGCGTCCGCCGCCGTCTGTTCGAGGGCGAACGCAAGGAGTTTCCCATCGAGGCGAGCAGCCATTCGGTCGTGCGCGATCCGAATAAGTGCATCCTGTGCGGCCGTTGCGTGCGCGTCTGCGCCGAAATCCAGGGCGTGTTCAACCTGAGCCAACACGGCCGGGGCTTCCACACCGTGGTCGGGCCGGCGCACCTGGCCAATATGGACGATTCGGTGTGCATCCAGTGCGGGCAGTGCATCAACGTATGCCCCGTGGCGGCGTTCCTGGAACGGCCCGAAACCGACGCCGTATGGCAGGCCCTGGCCGATCCGGAAACGCACGTGGTCGTGCAGACGGCGCCCTCGATTCGCGCGGCCATCGGCGAAGGATTCGGTATGGCGCCCGGCACGCCGGCCACCGGGCAAATGATTACGGGCCTGCGCCGGCTGGGGTTCGACGCCGTGTTCGACACCGACTTCGGCGCCGACCTGACCATCGTCGAAGAGGCGCACGAGTTCCTCGCACGGCTGAAGGAAGGGCCGCTGCCGATGATCACCTCCTGCTCGCCCGGCTGGATCAGCTTCATGGAGAAGTTCTACCCGGAACTGATCCCGCACGCCTCGACCTGCAAATCGCCCATGAGCATGCTGTCGACGCTTGCGAAGACGTACTACGCTGAGCAGAAGGGGATCGATCCGAAGCAGGTGTACATGGTGGCCGTCATGCCGTGCGTGGCGAAGAAGTACGAAGCCCGCCGGCCGGAGCACACAATGCCGGACGGGACTCCCTACACCGACGCGGTGCTGACGACGCGCGAAACCATTTGGATGATGAAGTGCTTCGGCATGCGCTTCACCGACCTGGCCGAAGGGCAGTTCGACGATCCGCTGGGCCTGGCAAGCGGGGCGGGCGATATTTTCGGCACCACCGGCGGTGTGATGGAGGCGACCCTCCGCGCGGCCAGCGAACTGGTCACCGGCAAGCCGGCCGGCCGGCTCGACTTCACCGAAGTCCGCGCCGTCGAGGGCCTGCGCGAGACCTACGTGGCCGTCGGTGAACACAATATCCACGTGAGCGTGGCCAACGGCTTGCAGAACGCCAAGACGCTGCTCGACCAGGTGCGCGACGGCACGAAGCAATATCACGTGATCGAGGTCATGGCGTGTCCGGGGGGCTGTGTTGGCGGCGGGGGACAACCCTATCCGCCACGTGGCGTCAAGGTGCTCGACCCCGAACTGCTGCGGAAGCGCGGGGCTGTCCTCTATCAGATCGATCAGGGCAAGGAACTACGCAAGTCGTACGAGAACCCGTCCATCAGCGAGCTGTACGATAGTTACCTGGAAGCCCCGGGCTCGCCGAAGGCCCACAAGCTCTTGCACACCCGTTACCAGGCCAAACTGCCACGAGGAATCCGATGAGTACGACGACCGACAACTGGCCCGAGGTCCAGGCCACCGCGCGCGAGGCGCTCGGCGAAGACATTGCCGCGCTCATCGACGCGTGCCGCGAGGACGAGCACCCCGAAAGCCGCCTGATCGGCGTCCTGCACAAGGTACAGGAAACGTTCGGCTACCTCGGCGAGAAGCAGCTCGACGCCGTGGCACAGCTCTTGCAAGTGCCCGCGGCCAAGGTGGCCGGCGTGGCCGGCTTTTACCATTTCTTCCGCCTGACCCCGCGCGGCAAATACGTCATTCACGTGTGCATGGGCACGGCCTGTTACGTAAAAGGCGCCGAACGCGTGGCCCAGAAGTTCATGGAGGAGTTGGGCATCTCCTGGGGCGAAACCAGCACCGACCGGGTGTTTACGCTCGAAGGCTCCCGCTGCCTGGGCACCTGCGGGCTGGCGCCGGTGGTGATGATCGGCGATGACGTGCATGGCAACGTCACGGCCGACCAAGTGCCGATCATCCTCGATACGTACCTGAAACGGGCGAAGTGAGCCAATCAATCCGACGCAGTTTACATCGATCCGACGCAGTATCCATCAATCCGACGCAGTATCCATGTCGGGTTCGTAGAGTATCGCATCGTCGTCGAGCGGGCGCACCCACACGTTGCGGAATTGGACGGGGTCGTCGTGGTCTTGTAGGAACAGCGGCCCGATCCCGGTGCGCTGCTGCCGCTCCCAAATGGCCTTCAGGTACGGCGTCGTTCGATAGCGATACGGATGGTACACCGAGCGCGGCTCGCCGAATCGGGCGTTGTCCTGGACCTTCACGCCGTTGAGGTAGGCGGTGATGGAGCCTTCCTCGACGATCGTACCATTCTGGTCGCGCCGGGGCGCGCGGTAGCGGATGTCGTAAACCTGCCACTCGCCCGGTTTGCGGCACGCCTGGGCCAACGGCTTATGGAACCCGTAAATCGCCCCCGCGTCCTCGTGGCTCAAATTCGCCTCATCCCGCTTGAAGGAGTTGATGATCTGCAATTCGTAATTGCCGTGGATGTAAACCCCGCTGTTGCCCGGGCCCGTTTCCGGCAACATGAACTCCACGTGAATATCGGCATCGCGGAAGTGCAGCTTCGAAACGATGTGGTTCGAACGTGCCGCCCCCGAGGTGACCGTCAGCACGCCGTCTTCCACCGTCCAGTCGATCGGGCCGCCTTGCTTGCTGAGCATGAGGTTGGTCGCCTCGCCGTCGAACAGCACGACGGCGCCGGGCGGCGGGGGCACGGGCAGCGTGTCCTGTTGCGGCGAAAACCCGCCGCCCATCAACACGAACAACAAACTCCACATGGGTCCAATCTCCGAAGGTGCGAGTAAAGGAATGCGACTACTGCTCGTCGCCGCGAACCTGCTCGAAATAGAACACGCCCTTCTTGTTGGCCGTGGCAACGTCCAGCAGGCCGTTGCCGTTGATGTCGACCACTTCAAAGTGCATCCCCGCGCCGCTGTCGTCGTCGATGACGTGGCGCGTCCACATCGGTTTGCCGTCGCGGTGCTGCAGCTCGTACCAGCACAAGAGCGCCGGGTCGTCGGCGCCGGGGTCGCGGCCGTTGTGGGCGTAGTACCGCTTGCCGGTAACGAAATCCATCCGGCCGTTGCCGTTGATGTCGGCCAGCACGACGGCGTGCGTTTGGGAGAAGCTGCGGTCGATTTCGTGCGTCTTCCACCCGTCGGCCGTCTGCTGGTGCCACCAGATGCCGTACTCGTGGGCGCTGGTGGTGAGGACGTCGGCGCGGCCGTCGCCGTCGAAGTCATGCACGAGCATTTGGGCGCACGCGGGGCCGAAGTCCACACGGTGGAACTTCCACGGCACCTCGGTGCGGTCTTCCGGCGCTTCCCACCATCCTTCGCGGCAAACGATGTCGCGCCGGCCGTTGCCGTTGATGTCGCCCACGCCGAAACCGTGGTAGTACCGTCCGATTCGCGGGGCGTCGGGGCCGGAGACGATGTGGATATTCCAGGGCTGGGAGGGATCGTCGCCGGGCGCGGCCCAGCCCATCTCGGGCATGCCCGCCACCAATTCCATCTTGCCGTCGCCGGTCAGGTCGATCCAGAGCGGGTTCTCGCCGTTGGTCACGGCGACTGCTTCGTTTCGTGCCCATGGCCCGCCGGCCGCGCCGGGGTTTGCGAACCACCACGTTTGCTTGCCGGGGAAGTCGACCACCAGCAGGTCGGTTCGGCCGTTGCGGTTGACGTCGGCGGCGAAGCAGAGAAACGCATCGCTGTACCCGACGACGGGAAACTCTTTGGGCTCTTCGAGGACGGGTACCATGTTCCAGTTCGGGGCGGCGTAGTAGACGCTGCCTGCGGCGATATCGAGCTTGCCGTTTCCGCTGAAGTCACCCACGGTAGCCCCCTCAGAGCGGAAGGTGTCGTCGAGTTGCGTCTTTCTGAAGCGGACTGGCGTGGCCGGCTCAGCGGCTTCCACCGCCAACAAGAGCCAGCAGGGCAGGATCAGGGCTGACCAAGTGATGAAGCCACCACGTAGCAAATCAACTCGCATGAAGGTTCCTCGCAAAGAAATGGAGGTTCGACTCGCAAACGGTAAGTCAGCTATGAGTGTAAACTACCCACGCGCAAAAGTCAAATCGATGGGCGGTAGATTGTCCATTTCGCGTCGGGCGGGTGTGGGCTATACTGGAGTTTTGCGAAGTTTCCGCATCGAGTTCCGAACAACGGAGTGCCCGTGCAAGCCCCCGCCGACAGCCCACCCCCCACCCTGACCGCCAAGCCGCCCGGCCCTGTGAAACGGCTCTACCATTGGGTCCTGCATTGGGCGGAAACTCCGTATGGCACGCCGGCGCTATTCTGGCTTTCGTTCGCGCACAGCGTGGTATTCCCCGTCCCGCCCGATGTGCTACAAGTCGCCATGTCGGCTT
>SKZG01000411.1 GCA_007127495.1 Planctomycetales bacterium | reverse complement strand
CTTGCAGTAATCGAGCAGTTTCGGGACGTATTCACTATCGTATTCGCCGGCATTGAAAAGGCAGGTGATGGCGGCCGCAGTGATCGCGGGCCGTCCTCCGCCCCCGGCTGAATTATATTGTACGCCACCCTCGGGGGTGGTGCAGCGGCGAATGTATTCAATCGCCTTCTCGACGATTTCCGCAGGCACCGGAATCCCCGCGTTACGGGAGGCCCGAAGCCCCTGCACCTGGGTGACCGTCGTCGAACCTTCGTCGAACCCAGCGCCGTCTTTCGCGCTCACGTATCCCCATCCGCCAGGTTTGGTCTGGGCCTGGCCGCAAAACAGAGCGGCCCGCGTCAGCACGTCGACCAACTCTGCTCGCCGTTCCGCGTCCTCCTCCTCGCCCAACACCTGCGAGAGGAACAGCATGGAGAAGCCGTGCCCGTAGGTATAGCGGTCGTCTCGAGTCGGATCGCCGATCAGCCCGTTGGGCCGGCTCCGGCTTAAGAGATAATCGACGGCGAGCCGGATGTTGGGAGCATAGCGGCCCTGTGTGGTGGTTGACCCCTCACACAACAGGGCATTCGCGGCCATGGCGGTCATCGATGTCGGGTACCTTCCCCCCTGGGCCGACCAGTGCCCGCCCCGCGACTGCTGGCCGGCAAGCCACTGCAAGCCCCGCTCCGTGGCCCGACGGACTTCCGCCTCGTCCAAGGCGACTGCCGGAACGGCGTACGCCGCCGCTACAATCGCGACACCGCAATAGCCGGTTATGCTCTTGATCATTTTGAACTTCCTTAAGTGCGTTTTGAGGGACGGGAGTTCTCGCGATTGCGATTCCTATCGCTCTGGATCCGGCGCCGCCGGCTCCGGCAGAAGCTGTAAGTCCCATGCACCCCCGCCAAAAAAGGTTCCGGGACCGATCACCCCGCTAATCGCCTTCAGCACGGCGGCGCCGGCACTGACGGGTTCCGATTCCACGGGCACGTACTCTCCGTCGGTAAGCAGCAGTTTCACCACATCACGCTGCAACTGGATCTCGACCGTGGCGGTCTCCGCATCGCCGACCACCTGAAACGTCGCAGTGGGGCCGGAAAAAGTGCCGCGATAAGCCATCCGACCGTTTCTCTTGTCCAAACACTCGATCCGCGTGGTGAACCGATCGACCCCGCTTCGGTGCGGATTGTACGATTGGCTGGCAAATACGATCACCGGCAGGTCCTCGGGCTGATGGAGCACGAGCGATTGGTCTTCCACGACCGCCGGCTTAGGCCACAGAGACCTTCCTTCCAAGTCGAAAGCATACACGCGCCCGTCGCCGATCGCCCGAAATTGCATACCAGGCAAGGGGTTGATTCGCTGATTGCGCATCCGTGGGCGGTTGGTAACAACCAGGTAGGTTTCGCCGGCGCGCAGCAGATGGATTTCCGTTGCGGTGGCTTCGCCGGGAAGTTTCGCGTTCACAATCTCGCTGCCGTCGTCCATCCGGATGAGCTTCAGTGTCCCGTCGGCGGCGAGCAGCGCGATAAGCTCCTCGCCGAAATGCGTGGTGTGGCCAGGCGCGGTCCGCAACGGCCCCCAAACATAACGCTGCTCCAGGGGATCGAACAAGCCGAGCACCTGCCGGCCATCCGACGGATCGACGCGTGAAACCACAATGTTGCGTCCCACCGTAGTCATCAGAGCCTGACTGAAGCGGCGCCGTGCTGCGGGCGAAAGACCGGCCTGATTACCGGACGCTTCGAATTCCGGGAGCGAACGCTTCCCGATCAGCGAGCCGTCCAAAGCGCTGATCACAAGAATATCGCTGTGTTCCGGCGAAGCGGCCAACACGTAGTGGGCGTCGCCGAAAAGCGTGGCACCCGGCGGCACGCCATGACGCACCCAAAGTGTTTCGCCCGTCATCGGATCCACCGCAACCAGGTTACGATAGTGTTGGAAGGATACATACCGGGGGGTAACCGGCCCGAGGGACCCCAACTGGTGCGAGCCATGCTGAACCATCCCCATGCCCTGCGGAAGTTGGGGGCGGCCCTGCGGAGCGGCGCGAAGAAGGGATTGATCGAAGCCGCCTTGTGTCAAGTCTTCCGACCACAGAATGCGTGCCTCTCCACCGCCCGCCCGCCCTAGAGTATCAATGGCGGCGATCCGATAACCGAGCGACACCACCACCAGATGCCCACTCGCCCGAACATAGGTATTCGAGGGGTTGAAGGCAAAGGAATGCGGGCTGCCGGGTTCGACCAGTGGGAGCGACCACCGCACCTGCCCAAGCCCGTCCGCGGCGAATAGCGACCGCCGACTCTGGTCCATTCGGATGACCGTGTTGCGGAAAAACGGGCCGGGATCGCCGCGAAATTCGAGCGGGTAGAGTCCCTGTGTTGCCGGGCGATTCGCCTTGAGTTCACTCACCTCGATCCTACCCTCCGGCCAGCTCGAAGCAGCGCCGGACAGGAACCGCGCCAACCGGGCGTCCGAGAGCGACTCAAT
This sequence comes from Planctomycetales bacterium, assembly GCA_007127495.1. Lineage (GTDB taxonomy): Bacteria > Planctomycetota > Planctomycetia > Pirellulales > Thermoguttaceae > PWXP01. The sequence goes on along the minus strand of SKZG01000411.1, from coordinate 6,863 downwards.
GATTTCGCGGCCGGTTTTGCCGTCCAAACATACCACGTCGGCGTAGTGGGCGGCCAGATGCCGGTAGGCGGACTCCGCCGCCGACGGTTGCTCAGCCTGGGCGAGCAACTTTGCCAGGCGCGCCGTCGCCATCCCGGACGACGCGTCGCCCGCCTGCGAATTCCCGAACAATACCAGTTCAGCTTGCATCAGCCTCCCGGCATCGACCAACGCGCGAACCAGGGCGTCGCGTGCCGGTTCGATGTCTGCATGGTCGCCGAAGTAATCGAGAAAGCGCAGCAGGTCAGCCGCCGCACCGGTGTCGATGGCGTCTCGCATGCGCGAGGCGATCAGCCGTTCGATCTCCGCCGCCTCCTCGCCCGACGCTTCCGCGCGCAGGGCCGCCAGCCGCGCCCGAATCCATCGATCGCCCCGCAAGGAAAGCGATGTATCAACCGGCTCCAACCTCCGGCAGTCTTCGTCGAACTCGACCAGTTTCAGGTAATGCTCGAACGCTTCGCTCCAGTGGCCGGCCGCATGCAAGCCGTCGGCCATGATGCGCAGGAACTCGGCGTGCTCTCGCGGTTCATACAACAGTGATTGGATCTCGCCTGCACGTCCGTGAAAAGCATGGAACTCCTGGCGCAGGCCATCGAGCATCGCTTCCCGCAGCAGGTCGGCCGTGCGGCGCTCCGGCGCCAACCGGTACGACCGATTGAGAGAGCGAATCGCCTCGTCCCGTTTGCCTTCATCGAGGAGCAGTTCGCCGTGTAACGCAAGTGCCGGGGCATCGTCAGGATCTTCCGCGAGCCGGTCGGCCACCTCGTCGCGGAGTACGTTCAGTTGCCGGTAGGCGGCCAAGCCGCCAGGGGATTGCGAAAGCACCATCCCCTCGCAGCCCACCAGGTTCCCCGGAACGTGCCCGTGCCGCGATCGCGCCGTGTACACCGCCTGTCCATAATCCAAGTCGACGGTCAGGATTTGGGCGGTGGTGAGGGGAACGAAGTACTTGTTCCCGCTATAAAAGCCGTGTCCGCTGGGCATGCCGCCGTCCGGGAACTCCAGCGAGCGGCCGTTCCAAGCCGGCTTGCCGTCGGCCAGGCGCAAGGCCCGCGCCCGCTGCGGCCCAACCACGACCACCTTTCCGTCATGCACGCAGGCGACGTACAGATCGTCCTCCCTGGGCACAGACCAGCGCTGGCGACCGTCGACCAGATCGAGGCAGAGGAGCAAGTCGGAATCGGTGGGGGTGAGCAGAACGCGCCCGTCGGAAATAATGGGATTGGCGTCCGTCCATTGCGCGGATGCCTGCCGGCCGGGATACGTTCTGAACTGCATGGCGAAGATGGCCGGTCGCTGGCGCGCGAGGAGGCTTTGCGGATACCGATACCCCCAGAGCAGCGACCGGGTGGCCAAGTCCACCGCCACCACAGCCCCGGCCGACGTCGGGCACACCAGGATGCCGTCGGCGTACGCTGGTGACAAACCGGCAAGTCGCCGAGCGGGCGAATGCAGCACTCCTTCCTCAACCATCGCCAAGGATTGCGTCCAAAGCAGCTCGCCGGTCGCGGCCTCCAAGGCCAGCAGGCGGATTTCGTCTTTGATCTCCGCGAGCACGAACAACTGACCGCGGAGCGGCAGCGGCGGCCCTAAGAAGAACGCCTCTGCCAAACGCAACGCGTATTCGTCCTCCGCCCCTCCAAGGTGCCACTCCAGCTTGCCCGTGCGGATATCGTGCGCCGCCAGCCGGTTGTACGGCCGAGGCTGGCCCGAAGCGAGCCGCACCGGACCCCGTACAATCTGCCGAGTGTAAGGGAGCCCCATCGACGGCGTCAGATCCTCGATGGTGTACACGCGCTGCCCGTCGCTGCTAAGGGAACCAAATGTCCTGTCGTGCAAAACCCGTTCGCGGACCGCGAGTGGCACCTGCTGCACCTGGGCAGCCGCACCAGGGCCGGTTTGGGAAACCCGCAACAGCGACTCCAGCGGATCGTCCACGGGGACTTCCCACAACCGCTTCCCGGTACGAAGGTCCACCGCCAGAAGATTCCGCGTCGTCCGCATCAGCACCACCTCGTCGACCACGAGAGGGTGCAATTCCGGAATCGGCGGAATACCCTGCTGCAAGTCCTGCTGCTGCTGCTGGGTCACAAGCCATTCAATGAGCGGGTCATCGGCAGTCGGCACCTCCCAACGAATGTTCAGCAAAGGCGACCCGCCACGAGCTGAAGCGTTGCGGCTGGGGTTCCCCCGAACCATCGTCCACTGTCGCGCCTCGTGGGCGGTCTTGACGGCCGAAACTCCAAGGAAGTCGGCCAGGGAAGTGTCCGTCATCTCATGCGGTGCGAACCAGGGGATCTCACGGCGCCCCAGCCGGAGAGGCTCGCCTTCGCGGCGGCTTTTCACGGCCGCGAGCAGTTCAAAAGCCCGGTCGGTCTCGCCGGTTTGAAACCACGCAGCGGCTGCCGCGAGCGACAACGCCGGCTGGAATTTCCGATCCGTTTCCAACACGGAATGTAACCGTTGCATGGTAACGGCGGCGGCTAACGGGCGCCCGTGATCCAGGTGGTGAAGGCCCAGCAGGAAGGTCGCCTCATAGCCTGCTTCGGTGTGGAAGAATCGCCGCGATACTTCGGCAAGCTTCGCCACGTTGCCGTCAGCCAACGACTCGGCAAGCATCCGGCGCGCTTGCGGCCCATATTGAAGCTCGTACAACTCGCGTCCGGCGCGCGGCAAGGTGCCAATGAGCTGCTGTGCTTCCGCCTTGAGGCTCCGATGGATTGGTTCGTCGCGATCGGGCTGAAAGAAAAAGTCTTCCTCGGCGTCGAGAATGCTGCCCAAATTGCGCACTGCTTCGCCAAATCGACGCAATCGCAGTAACTCCTGCGCGTCGGCCAGGCGGCGCAGGGTATCGCGCGGGGTCGGCAGGAAGACGTTCTCAGGAAGCTCCTGACCGGGCGGCAGCCCGCCTCCCGGAACCTGTGCCACGGCCGTCGGCCCGAAAAGAACCGCCACGCCCGCTACGGCCACGCGCAGCCGTGCTGCCCAACCTGCCCTCGACACCCGCAGCGGCGCAAAACGGTTCCGTATTCCAGGTGTCATCGTGAACTCACTGTCGTTCCGTGGCGGGCATGCATTCAGGGCGAGCCCGGGTTACGTCCTATTCAACTATTATAGCAGGTTCGTGTTTTTTCGGCCAGGACCGACGACCTGGAGCCGTACCCATAAGTGGCACGGCCCCCCATGCGAAGGTGTTTTAGTCCACCGCGTCTTAGTGCCAAGTTGAGCAGTCGGGCGCGGGTTGCGCGCGGCCAATAAGGGCAAAAAAGCGGGGAATTTACGGCTCGAATTGGCCTCAAGGTAAGAAAACACGGGAAAAACGGCCTTCCAGACACCATTTTCCGAAAAATCCGGGGGTTTGAGGCGATGTTCGCCTTGTTTTTTTCCGACAACTGACTCTAATCATTACGTCCACATTAGCGAACGGACGGAGTTTACTGCTTTCCACAACCTTTAGTATCCTTGTATGGAGGACTATGCACTATGGCCAAAACTGCCAAGAAACCACCGACCAAGACCGAGATCCTCAACAACATTGCCGAGGCGACTGACCTGTCCAAGAAGCAGGTTGCGGCGGTGTTTGAAGCCCTGAGCGAGGAAGTCAAAAAGGCCATGGCCCCTCGCGGGCCCGGCGCCATCGCCCTGCCCGGCTTGGTGAAGATTCAGAAGAAAAAGGTTCCCGCCCGCCCTGCACAGAAAGACTGGAAGAATCCGTTCACGGGCGAAATCCAGGATCGGCCCGCCAAGCCCGCCTCCACCAAGGTGACCGTGCGCGCACTGAAGAACCTCAAAGACATGGCCTGAGCCAGCCGGCGGCATGCGCGGCCGTGGAGGTGTTTTCCCGTAATCTTTTATCCACGGGATACGCCTCCGCGGTCGCGCGGTGTGCCATGAACGTATGGCGTCGCGGCTCCGCCGCACATCGGTTACGTTAGCTTCCTGCGCGCCCTGCGCCCACGCGCCCTGCGCCCACAGCCCAACAGGCGGGCTTCCAACATGCACCTGCGCTGTGCGCATCTTGCGACGCACGGCCATCTTCAACCACCGACAGGCAAAGAAGTGAGTTGAAACAGGAAGGCTATTATTGTCGCTATCGTGGCGCGTACGTAGCCCGAGCCTTCTCCTCGTTGAAGCCATCGGGTTTGGGATAGTCCTGGTTCTCCAGCAATTGCTCGAAGGTAGGCGTTTCGGAGGGGACGCCCTCGTCGGGGACGTCCAATCCGGCGGTCCAAGCGATGCCGTTGAGCACGACGGTGCGGAAATCGTCATCGGCCCAGGCCCAATGCCAGTGCCCGCCGGTGAAGCCAAAGCCGCGACCTCCGTTGGGGCGCTCGTAAACCCAAGCGAGGTGCTCAGGCTCGCCGCGGCGCGCGCGGACGGTCGGGTTGTTGCTGTGCGGGCCGTCGCGGCGCTCGCGTGTGCTGTCGGGCGGAACGGCGGTGAGGATGGGCGTGACGCCCTCCATGTCGGGACGGAAACGCATGTGATAGTACCATTCGTCGTGCAGCGAGAAGGGCTTCACGCCGCGGGTGACGGCATGTTCGGGCAGTTCCTTGATGTGGGCCGTCCACCATGGATTGACCGACCAGTGCGTTTCAAAGTATCCGCCGATCCAGTCGAGGAACTGCTGCCCGGCACGGTCCTTCGGAACCTCCACCGCATAGTGCAGGCATGCCAGACCAACGCCCTTTTCCATCAGCGGGGCGACCTGGTCGAGGTGGGGCAGAATAGGATGATGCCTACCGCCGCCGTTGGCGAAAATGACGATGGCATCGGCGCCGTCGAACGCGTCGGGGTCGTCGGGCCATCCGTTCGTGTAGACGGCCGTTTCGATCGGCAGGCCGCTTTCCTCCAGGGCCTTCGCCAGCAGCTTGCAGCCGGCGTTGTGCTCATGGCCGCCGTAGCCGTGGCTGCCGGTGCCGGCCACGAATACAATCCGGGCCGTATTCGAGGGGTTGTCGGATGTCGCCTCGGCGAGGGCGGGCGCCAAGGCAAAAATAGCAAGAAGAGGAAAGCCGGCCAACAATGTCGCGGTTCGCATGGTGAAAACCTCCTGCGGGAAAGACTGCGGCCCGCGCTGCGGCCGCATGGGGGGTGCTCATCGCCCGGCGCTCGGGCGACAACTTGATCTATTCTAGCACCGGCGCGTGCGGGCGGCAAGTGCCGGGGCGGCGGTCCGCTCAGAGGCTATCCGGAAAGGCTCGGATCCATGTCCCCTTCTCCCAATAGGGAGAGGGGAGTTTCCGGATAGCCTCTCAGACGGTTAGTGCTTGAAATGCCGGCGGCCGGTGAGGATCATGCTCAGCCCATGGCGGTTGCAGGCGGCGATGACCTCATCGTCTTTTTTCGATCCGCCGGGCTGAATGACGGCGGTTACGCCGGCGGCGGCGGCCTGTTCGATCGAGTCGGGGAAGGGGAAGAAGGCGTCGCTGGCCATCACGGAGCCGGCCGCGCGGTCGCCCGCCTTGTTGATGGCAATCTCGACCGAATCGACCCGGCTCATCTGCCCGGCGCCGGCGCCGAGCAACGTGCGGTCTTTCGCCAGCACGATGGCGTTGCTCTTCACGTGGCGGACGGTCGCCCAGGCGAAGCGGAGGTCGGCCATTTGGGCCTCGGTGGGCTGGGCGTCGGTAACGACCTTCCACTGGTCTTCCGGGTCGGGGAGCACGTCGGCCTCCTGCGCCAGCACGCCGCCGTCGAGGCAGCGGTACGACCACGTTTCGGTCGACGGCTCGATGTGGCCCACCTTCACCAGCCGCACGTTGGCCTTCCACTTCGGCCGCGTGGTGAGGATGGCCAGCGCTTCGTCGTCGAAATCGGGCGCGACCATCGCCTCGACGAACAGGCCGGGCTTGCAAAGCGCCTCGGCCGTGGCGGCGTCGACCACGCGGTTGACGCCCAGCACGGAGCCGAACGCGCTGAGCGGATCGCCCGCCATGGCAAGCCGGAGCGCGGCGGCGGGCGTTTCGGCCTCAGCGGCGCCGCAGGGGTTGTTGTGCTTGATGACCACGGCGGCGGGGGAACCGAAGCCGCGCACCATGGCCAACGCGCTGTCGAGGTCGAGCAGGTTGTTGTACGAGAGTTCCTTCCCGTGCACCTGCCTGGCCGATACAAGGTTGGCGCCCATCGACTCCGCTGTGGCGTACAGGGCGGCCCGCTGGTGCGGGTTCTCGCCGTAGCGGAGTACGGCGCGGCGCCGCAGCGCGATGTGGAGCGTGCCGGGGAAGGGTCCCTCGGCGGTGGCGCCGGCGAAGAAGTCGGCGATGCCCCGATCGTAGCCCGCCGTGTGGGCAAACGCCTCGGCCGCCAGCTTGCGCCGCAACTCGGGCGTGGTGCAGCCGTGATCCTTCACCTGCTCGAGGACCTCGCCGTACTGCTCCGTATTCGTGGCGATCGTCGTGAAGGCGTGGTTTTTCGCCGCGGCGCGGACCATCGTCGGCCCGCCAATGTCGATCTGCTCGACGGCTTCTTCGAGGGTGACGCCCTCGCGGGCAACGGTGGCCTCGAACGGGTACAGGTTCACCACCACCAGTTCAAACGTAACGATGCCGTGCTCGGCGATGGCCGCCAGGTCGTCGGGCCGGTCGTGTCGGCAGAGGATGCCGCCGTGGACCGCCGGATGGAGGGTCTTCAGCCGTCCGTCCATCAGCTCCGGAAAGCCCGTGTACTCCGCAATGTCGCGAACCGGCACCCCCTCGCTTTCCAGGTGGCGCCGGGTGCCGCCGGTGCTATAGATTTCGACGCCGCATTCGGTCAGACCGCGGGCGAAACCTGTCAGGCCTAGTTTGTCGCTTACGCTGATCAGCGCACGTTGGATTCGCGGT
>SKZG01000558.1 GCA_007127495.1 Planctomycetales bacterium | reverse complement strand
TTCGATCGCCTGGCCGACGGTCTGAATCTTTTCGGCCACGTCGTCGGGGATGTTGATGTCGAACTCCTCCTCCAACTCCATGACCAACTCGACCGTGTCCAGCGAGTCGGCGCCCAGATCGTTCACAAAGGACGTTTCGTTTTGGATCTGATCTTTGCTGACGCCTAACTGTTCGGCGACGATATCAATCACACGTTCACTAACTGAGGCCACCGTGCAGGTCCTCCTACAAATCAAAACTTGGTACTGAGGCCCCCATAGGCCCCAAAGTGTAAGTAAAGCATAGCCCCGCCGAGGGGTCAATGCCGCTGGGGTCAACGGACGCGCGCCCCGATTTGGAAAGGTATACCGATTTTTCCTCGCCGTGTCTATATCTCCAGGTTCCCGGAGACAAAAAATTTCCTCGCCTCACGCCGTCAAGCCGCCGTCGATGGTCAGCACGTGCCCCGTAATGAAGCCGGCGGCATCGCTGGCCAGGTACAGGACGGCATCGGCCACGTCCTGCGGCTCGCCCAACCGGCCCAGGGGGATTTGCCCGCGCACCTGCGAAAGCACCTCCTCGCCCAGTTTGGCCGTCATTTCCGTGGCGATAAAGCCCGGCGCCACCGCGTTGACCGTGATGTTTCGCGAGGCGAGTTCTCGGGCGACGGTGCGCGTGAGCCCAATGACTCCCGCTTTCGACGCCGAATAGTTCGCCTGGCCCGGGTTGCCCATCAGCCCCGAAACGCTGGCCACATTGATGATTCGCCCGCCACGGGCCTTCACCATGGGCCTGGCGACGGCGCGGGTGAACAGGAACGTGCCCCGCAAATTGATGGCAAGGACGGCGTCCCACTGGTCGTCGCTCATGCGCATGAAGATGCCGTCGCGGGTAATCCCGGCATTGTTGACCAGGATGTCGAGCCGGCCCATTTGCTTGACCACCTGACGGACCACTTCGTTCACGCGTTCGCTGTCGGTGACGTCGCAGGTCAACGCTTCCGCCTGAGCGCCGTCGTTTTCAATGGTTTGAACGGTTTCCGCGAGTGCGTCGGCATCGATATCGACACAGGCGACCTTGGCGCCCGCGGCGGCCAGCGACTGGGCGATGGCGCGCCCCAGCCCCCGGCCGGCGCCTGTGACCAGCGCCGCGCGCCCGCTCAAATCGACGGTAACGCGAGATTTGGTTCGTTCGCTCATTTCAGGAAGGACCCCGTCATGGTAAAAGGCCCCCGTAACTAGATCAAATTTTCAAACTTCAACGCTCTGGCACGACACGGTACGGTCGATGCGCCGGAGCAGGCCTCGGAGCACGCGGCCGGGGCCGACCTCGTAAAATTGATCGAAACCCTCGGAAACCAAGTAACGCATGGAATCCTCCCACCGCACCGGTTCCAGTACCTGACGCATCAGGAGCTTGCGGATTTCCTCGGGATTGTCATGCGGCCGGGCGTCCAGGTTAGCCACCACGGGAATGCGCGGCGGGTGCATCGTCACGTCGGCCAGGGCCTCGGCCAGCTTGCTCTCGGAGGGTTTCATGATGTTCGTGTGAAACGCTCCAGCCACCGCAAGCGGCATTGCCCGCATCGCGCCAAACGATTGCGCCATTTCCGCGGCGCGTTCGCATGCGGCGTTCGTACCCGAGATGGCGATATTGCCCGGACACAACAAGTTGGCGATTTCGAGCACGCCGTCCCCCCGTGCCTTTTCGCACAGGGCTTCCACTTCGACGCGTTCGAGCCCGAGAATGCTGACCATCCCACTGGGGGTTGCATCAGCCGCCTCTTGCATTGCGGACCCCCTCTTGTGGACAAGCCTCAGCCCGTCCTCAAAGTCCATCACGCCGGCAAACACCATGGCCGTGTACTCGCCCAAACTCAAACCCGCAGTCGCCTCGCATGCCAGCACAACGTCGGGCGCCTCGGCACGCAGGGCCTCGACGGCCGCCAAACCGGTGACAAACAACGCCGGCTGGCTGCGAACGGTCGAGTCGAGTTCCTCGGCCGGGCCTTCGAAGCACAGTTTCGCCAGATCGTAGCCAAGCACCTCGCCGGCACGGTCGTAGAGCGCCCGAGCGGCGGGCAGCGACTCGGCAAGACGCTTGCCCATGCCCACCGATTGGGCGCCTTGTCCTGGAAATAAAAAGGCGATTCTACCCAACGCTAGTCCTCGACTTCAACGACCTTGCGGCCCATGTAAAAGCCACAATTCGGGCATACCGTGTGGGGGGTGACCGGGGCACTGCAGTGTTCGCAGTGGGTGATGTGCGGGGGTTTCCTCGCGTCGTGTGAACGGCGCTTCCCGGTTCTCGAATTGGAATGTTTGCGTTTGGGAACGGCCATGGTCCAATGATCCTCAAAAGGCCTAAGTGAACCAGTGCAATCGATCGCTTTCCAAGAAAGAATCGACCGTATGCATCGGTTTGGTTAGGAAAGCTAAAGCGTTTCCGAATCCGGCGACCTCACCGAAGCCGCCTGCGAAAAACTGGTAAAATGCTATGTTATGGCTTCCTGCCTTCCCTGTCAACCCGCCCAAAATCCCGTTTTCCAAGCCAATTCGTGAAACCATTTGGGCACATCCGTCGTACCATACATGGGTGCTCGTGAAATTGCGACGCCCCTCCTGTTTCTAGGTGGTAGTCTACTCGAATGTAGTAGGCACGCGCCGTGTGGCGTCCTTGAAATGAAGGCTGTCTGGCACTTAGAAACGGAACAGCCATTACGACGCCCCGTGAACGGCTACAAGGTAAGCTACACTTGCAATTGGGCGAACCGTTGTTTTGGGGATTGCTTTTTCGTGGGTCGGTTTGCCGGCGTTTGATGCGGTTTGCCACCTGCACATTCGTGGCATACCAGGAACCAATTGCAGGAATGTGACAAACCCCTCGACTGGGGAGGCAATAATTCCTTCGATATTTGCGAACAAGGATTTGCAGCCTGCGGTAACTTCGAACGGGGAGCATGAAGCGCTCACGACCCGGCCCTGACGGCCGGGCCAAACAACCGCCGGGAGCCTTGGCACGGACCCGAGCCCAAGGCGAACGGACCTATGCACCGGCCAGCCGGCAGCAGTGAGGAGGCGAACATCATGAGTAGGACCCAGACGATCGAAAAGCTCAGGCACGTCCTGCTGAAGCGGCGTCACGCATTGCGCAAGGCGCTGGCAGGCGAGCTAAGCGAACTGGAGGCCCTCAATCGCGCCGCAAGCGGCGACGAGGTCGATATCGCGCTCGATTGCGCCTACGACGAAATGAATGCGCAGTTGGCGGAAATGGAGAGCCGCGAATTGTCCCAAATCGAGAAGGCCCTCGAACGCATGGAGGACGGGACATACGGGATTTGCGAAGTGACCGGCAAACCGATCCCGCTGGCCCGGCTTCAGGCCCTGCCCTATACGACGGTGCGGGTTGAAGCGCAGCGGGAAATGGAGCGCATGGAGGGCGAGGGGCGGGGACCGACCGACTTCGGACGCATGCTCGAGCGTACCGATGACGATCTGCACTATTCGTTCAACGATTTCGAAGTCGCATGAGCGGGCAGCGCGAGGGAGCCTCGATGAACGCCCTGGTGCTTGCCGCGCTGGCGTTGCTTTTCGTCCCGAGTGCCGGCGCGGCCGAGGGCGATGTGCAGCTCCGCGTGCGCCGGCTGGTGCGCCAGCTCGATTCGCCCCGACTGGCCGAACGCGACGAAGCCGAGGCAGCCCTGCTCGAGGTCGGCCCGCAAGTACTCGACTTTCTGCCGCCTATCACGGAGCGCACCCCCTCGGGCGTTGAACAGCGGCTCGGACGCGTGCGCCAGAAGCTCGAGCAAACCGCCGCGGAAGCGATGGCCGCGGCGTCGACGGTAACGCTTCGCGCCGCCGCCATGCCCCTGTCCGAAGTCCTGGCTGCCCTCCAAGAACAGTCGGGGAACCCAATTGTCGATGCCCGAGAACAATTCGGCCACCAACTGGTCGACCCGGAACTGGAGGTGGATTTCCAACAGGCGCCGTTCTGGCTCGCGCTCGATACCGTGCTGGATCGAGCCGGCCTGACCGTCTATCCCTATGGTGAGCAGCGCGCCGTTTATATCGTGGCGCGGCCGGCGGGTCAGGTGTTGCGGCGCGGGCAAGCCCTCTACGTCGGGCCGATGCGCATCGAGCCGGTGCTCCTCCGCGCCGAACGCGACTTGCGGAGGCCCGATTCGAACCGCCTGCACCTGACCAACGAGCTGACCTGGGAACCGCGGGTTCACCCGATCACGCTGGAGCAGCCAATGGCCGCCGTCGAAGCAAGCGATGAGCGCGGCGAGCCCCTGGGCGTCGACGACCCCCAGGCGACGTTGGAGGTGCCCGTCGAAGGCCGCATGACGGCTGCGAACCTGGCGTACGTCTTCCGGGCCCCGCCTCGTGGAGTGGAGCGCATTGCCGCGATGCGAGGCACGCTGCGGGCGGTCATTCCGGGCAAGGCGGCCGCGTTCCGGTTCGACGGCCTCATCGAGGCGAGCAACGTGCGACAACGCATCGGCGGGGCTACGGTCACGCTCGAGCAGGTGCGCCGCAGCGGCGAGTTCTGGGAGGTGGCCGTGCGCGTACGGTTCGACGATGCCGGGCCGGCACTCCAGTCGCACCGCGGATGGATATTCAACAATCCCGCCTATCTGGAAACCCCCGACGGCCGGAAGATCGAATACGCCAGGTTCGATACCACGCGCCAAGCCGCGAATGAAGTGGGCATGGCCTACCTGTTCGCACTCGACGGGCCGCCCGAACGGCTCCGGTTCGTGTACGAAACACCCGTCCTGGTGCTCAGCGTCGACCTGCCCTATGAGTTGAAGGACATCCCACTGCCGTGACCGGGCCCGCGATTGCCGAGCTTTTCGACGCGGGGCGGCGGCGTGCGTTCCGCCGTAAATTGCTCCCTTGGTTCCGGCGCCATGCCCGCGATTTGCCCTGGCGGCGCACGCGCGATCCCTATGCCGTCTGGCTAAGCGAGATCATGCTGCAGCAAACGCAAGTGGCCACGGTGCGCGGATATTTCGACCGATTCCTCGCGCGGTTTCCCGACATTACCGCGCTGGCCCAGGCCGACGAGCGCGACGTCCTGCGGCTGTGGGAAGGTTTGGGCTACTACCGCCGCGCGCGCCAACTGCACCAGGCGGCGCGCATGGTCGTTTCGGAGTACGGCGGGCGGTTCCCCCGCGACATGGACTCGGTGCGCCGCCTGCCGGGAATCGGCCGCTACACGGCCGGCGCCGTGCTTTCCATCGCCTTCGATCTCCGCACGCCGATTCTCGAAGCGAACACGCAGCGGCTGCTCAGCCGGCTGTGCGCGTATCGGGCCGACCCGCGTTCCGCCGAGGGCCAACGCCTCTTGTGGCAGTTCGCTGAACTGCTTCTCCCACGCACCGCGGCGGGGCAATTCAACCAGGCGCTCATGGAGTTGGGCAGCGGGGTATGCACGCCGCGGTCGCCGAGTTGCCATGAGTGCCCCGTGGCCGCGCTTTGCGAGGCGCGGCGGCTGGGGCTTCAAGGCGAAATCCCAACCCCCCAACGCAGGGCGCCGGCTACCCCGGTGCGCGAGGCCGCCGTGCTGCTGCGACGCCGCGGCCGTGTGCTGCTGATACGCTGTCCGGAGGGCGGGCGCTGGGCCGGCCTATGGGACTTCCCCCGCGTCGCCCTCAAGGGCACGTCGCCGGCGGAGCGGGCACGCGAACTGGTCGCAAAAGTGCAATCCCTCACCGGCGCCGTCATGGAACCGGGCGAGCTGCTCCACACCATCCGCCACGGCGTGACCCGCTACCGGATCACGCTGGAATGTTATGCGGCGCGTTGCCTCGCGCTCGGCCCCCCTCCCGCCGGCGCGCAAATGAAATGGCTGCGCGCCGCGGAACTTGCCCACTACCCGCTCAGCACCACCGGCCGCAAACTGGCCCGGTGGGCGGGAACGTCCGGCCGGTAGAAATACACAGGCGACCTCCGTACTGAATGAAGCGTCCATGGCCCCGATTGCCCCCCTTCAAATGGGCTGAGGTGAAGAAAAGCCAAGAAAGCTTACTTCTTGGACATCGCCGCAGATGCCTTGCGCGGCTCGGCCCATTGGCAAAGCTGCGCGGCTGGATTGTCCGTGACGGCGGGGTTGCGGTCGTAAAAGGTGGGGGGCTCGTAGGTCCAATCCTCCGCGAGGCGCTTTTCCTCCTTGCGCACTTGCCGCACAATCCACCGGCCGCCCAACTCGCCGGCCAAACGCGCCTTCCAACCGCACTCGGCATAAAGCTCTGCAAGCACGTCGCTCATCTGTCGATGCATGGCTGGGTTGTCGCGGTAGTAAAGCTGGCAGGCCTTCACAGCGGCTGCAAAACTCAACGGGAGCGACTTCGCCTCGAAAGCAAAGCGGCGGCGGATGCGGGCGTCCGGGTGCTTCTTATAGCGCTTCCAACCGGCCAACGTGGTGCGAACAATGCGAATCGTGCTCGGACCGTTACGCTCGAAGTCGCGGTCGAACGCCCGCAGCATGTACTCCGCCTCCTCGCCGACCGGGATGTGCGGGTGGCGGTAGTTGAAGAACTCCTGCCCGTGAATATCGCACTGATCGTATTCGCTTTCATCTTTCATGCGCCCCTGGGCGGTCAGTTCCGCGTGCAGCGGCGTGCCGGGAATGGGCGTGTAGAGCATGAACTGATGGAAGTCGGTGTTGTGCCGCGCGGCGTATTCGATGGCCTCGTCAATGTTCTCCGGCGTGTGGTTCTCCAGGCCGATGATCGTGGAGCCGAGCACACGGATTCCATGCGATTGCAGTTCGCGGATCAGTTCGAACGTGTCGGCGCCGTCCAGCTTGTTGTATTGGCTGTCCTTGCCTTCGATGCCCATCCACACCCAGGAGATGCCCAAGCCGACAAGCTGCTCGATGGTGTACGATCGCAGCACATTGGCGGAACTGAACACGTAAAGAGCCCAGGCCTTGTCGTGCTGCTCCATCAGTTCGAGCAGCCGCAAGGCGCGGCGCCGGTGCAGCAAGAAGTTCTCGTCCATGACAAAGAACGACTGAACGCCCATGTCGCGTTCGATCTGCTGCATGATCTCGAACAGCTCGTCGCCCGTATCGTAGAAGTTCACGAACTTGCCCTTGCCCCCGAACATGGCCGAGGTCGAGCAGAAGTTGCAGCCCATCGGACAGCCGACCGAAGGGACGACGGCCGCGGCAACGTCGGCGGCCCGTTCCGGGATCTGAATGCCCATGTTCCGCGTGCCGAAGCCCGATTGAATGAGCGGGTGGCGGAAGGGCTGGTCGTCGGCCTCGCCAAGGAACCTCTGGAACCAGCGCACGCCCTCGCCGCGCACGATATGGTCAGCATCGATCCGGTCCGCCAGATCGGGCACGTTGGCAATGTGCCCGCCGATGACGATGGTCGCATTGGGCTGATAGTGGCGGATCAGTTCGCACATCTTCCGAACCTTCAACTGGTTCGGAATGATGCTGGTGATGCCGATCACGTCGTACTGGCGGGTTTGCAACTCCTCGATGAACCGGTCAAGCACGGGAAAGTCGAGCACGGTGCATGGAGCCTCGATGTTCGCCTGAATGAGCATCAGTCCCCAGCTTCGGTGGAACATCCGCAGCGAGAAGGGCCCCTGGGTACGCGTCACTTGGTTCTGGTAAAGCTCCATCGGGTTCATCTTGCGGCTGCCGTACTCGTCGTCCTGGGCGTACGGACCGAAAACGCTGGTCAGCAGTACGCGGGCACGGGAGCCGAGCGGATGGACGGGCACAGCCGCTTCGTCGTGGGGTAAACCGCCGGCGGGCAGTACGGCAAGGGGTTCGGCAAGCTGAGTCATTTTGGCATTCCTGCAAGAGTTTCGGGGAACAACTCCCCGGCGTGTTCTAACTTAAGTTAAAGCGTTCATTGTATTCTACCCATCTTCGTGCCGTTGGGAACGCCTACTGTGTATGCGTTTTGTAAAAGTTGCGTAATACCTGCGTTAGCGCTCGACAATCGTTCCCGCGGGCCTGTCTCAATCGTTGCGGCTAGGGAAATTTGCCCAATTGCCCAGCCACGGGTGTCAGAAAGAGGGGGTCCAGCCCACCCGCACTGAAGGTGTCCGGTACTTGGAATCTCCGTAACCGTTCACGGGGCGGCGCGGGCAGTTTTCTCCGCTTCACGCAAAGGGGACAGCCCCATTTTCGCGGCCGGGCTCGTTGACCCATTGGGCAGATTCCCCGGTGTGCCGCGAAAATTGGGACAGTCCCCCCGTGAACGGTTACGAATCTTCGATCCTTAACCACGGCGGTTCATCGCGCGAACTTCAGGTAGCCGAAAACCAGCCATCCGAGCGGCCGCCAGTGAAATCGTGGCCAGGGCGGAAACGATCAGAGCAGGTCGAGCGAGGCCCCCGAGATGCGGTTGATCAGCTTACGGTCCATCCTCCGCGCGCGGCCGGTCCGGTCCGGCACCACCTGGATCACGACACCGCCGATCATCGCCAGTGGGAACAGCGGGATGTGCCGTAAGAGTTCCGGGCCGCCCTCGAAGCTGATTTCGATCAAAGCCCCGGCCAGCGGGCCTTCCGTGCCGGGTGTGGTCGGCTATGAAATGTCGACCGTTGGCATCGAGATTCCTCCCGTGGCCGCTCGAACTAAGGGCCGCTGTGGTCGCAAGGCATCCGGCCGTCAGGAAGCTTGGTTGCAGGCTGATTGTGCCGCCGGTTCCCGGCGCTGCGAACGCCGGTTGGGCTGCGAGGGCTGTTGCAGGTGCCCGGCAACGGCAGGGAGGAACGTCGCCCGGTCGATCGGCTTGGTCAGATACCCGTCGCACCCGGCGTCGAGGCATTTCTGACGGTCGCCGGCCATGGCGTGGGCGGTTAGCGCGATAATCGGAAGCGTATAGCCCGCCGCCCGAAGCCGGCGCGTGGCCTCGTAGCCGTCCATGACGGGCATTTGCATGTCCATGAGGATCACGTCGAACGGTTCGCCGCGGGTTTGGGCATCCAGCGCTTGGTCCAGGGCAATGCGCCCGTTCTCCGCCAAGGTCACTTCGGCGCCGGCCTTCGTCAACACGAAGGCGATCAGCCGTTGGTTGTCGGGACCGTCCTCGGCCAGCAGGATGCGGCCGTTCAGCGGGTCATTCCACTGGCAAGGTTGGTTGGATGAGCAGGTGGCCGCGGGAGCAGTGCCCGCTTCCTCGGGCCGATCGGCCATCGCCGTGCCGGGCGCGAGAACGACAGGCAAACTCACCGTGAACGTGGTCCCCTGGCCCGGCTCGCTGACGACGTCGATATCGCCGCCGAGCAATTCGGCCAGTCGTTTTGCGATCGGCAGCCCCAGCCCGGTGCCGCCGAACTTGCGGCTGGCTGATGCGTCGGCCTGGTAGAACGGTTGAAAGAGTTTCTCGACCTGGTCGGCCGTCATGCCGATGCCCGTATCGACAACCTGGAAGGCGAGTGAAGGCGCCGCCGTGTCCTGATCGATCCGCCGGACGATGACGCGCACTTCGCCGCAATGGGTGAACTTAACGGCATTGCCCACCAGGTTGATCAGTATCTGTCGCAACCGGCCCGGATCGGTGATGACGCT
>SKZG01000006.1 GCA_007127495.1 Planctomycetales bacterium | reverse complement strand
TCAGCAAATCCTGTTTACAACAGACGGATTCACATTCACGGCTTCCTGACGGTCGATGGCGAGAAGATGTCGAAGAGCAAGGGCACATTTGTTTTGGCTTCGACCTATCTGAATCACCTCGACCCGAACTACCTGCGTTACTATTACGCCGCGAAGTTGAGCGAACGAGTGGATGACATCGACCTGAATCTCGACGAGTTCGCCGCCCGCGTCAATTCCGACGTCGTGGGCAACATCGTGAACCTGGCCAGCCGTACGGCGCGGTTTGCCGGGAAGACGGGATTGGCCACGGTCTACCCGGACGACGGGGGATTGTTCGAGCAGGCTGCCCTCGATGGGAAGGCTATCGCCGAAGCCTACGAAGCCTGCGACTACAGCCAGGCCATGCGGCTGATCCTGGCGGCCGGCGATCGTGCAAACAAGTACGTTGAGGACCGCGCGCCGTGGAACCTCAAGAAAGAAGGCCGTATCGACGAGCTGCGCGACGCATGTACCGTCGGGCTGAACCTGTTCCGCCAGCTTGCCATCTACTTGGCGCCGGTGCTACCGGAGCTTGCGCGGCAAACCGGCGAACTCCTCAACGCCCCCATCGAAAATTGGGCGCAGTCGGAGAAGCCGCTCGTGGGGATTTCCGTGGGCAAGTTCAGCCACATGATGCAGCGCGTGGAGAAGAGCAAGGTCGAGCAGATGATTGCCGAAAGTGTCGAGCGTGCTGAGGACGCCCCCGAAGTGGAGGAGGACGCCCCATTCGCCGATTCAGACGAGCCGTTGCGGCAGGAGCCGCTTGCCGCGGAATGTACATTTGACGATTTCCAGAAGGTCGATCTGCGCGTCGCCCGCGTGCTGGCGGCCGAAAAGGTGCCCGAAGCCAACAAGCTGCTAAAGCTTACGCTGGGGCTTGGCGGCGATGTCACTCGCACCGTGTTTGCCGGCATCAAACAGGCGTATGAGCCGGAGCAGCTTGTCAACCAATTGGTGGTTTGCGCGGCGAATCTCAAGCCGCGCAAGATGAAGTTCGGCCTGAGCGAGGGCATGGTCGTAGCCTCAGGCTCCGGGGGAAAAGATGTATTTCTCCTCCGGCCCGACCCCGGCGCCCAGCCGGGGCAGCGCGTGCATTGACGGGTGAAATCTCACTCCGGGTACAGCTTCGTCGATAGATACCGCTCGCCCAGGTCGGGCAGCACCACGACGATGAGCTTTCCGGTGTTCTGTTCGCGTTGCGCGAGCTGAATTGCGGCCCAGGCAGCCGCGCCACTGCTGATGCCGCACATGAGCCCCTCGAAGCGCGCAAGTTGGCGGGCAGTGGCCATGGCGTCGTCATCCTGAACCTGCACCACTTCGTCGATGACGCCCACGTTGAGAACCTGAGGAATGAATCCGGCTCCGATGCCCTGAATGGTATGCTTCCCCGGCTTCAAAGCTTCGCCGGCCAGTCGCTGACTGATAACCGGACTTGCCGCCGGTTCGATGGCCACCATACGCAAGCTCGGCTTGCGCGACTTGAGCACCTCGCCCACTCCGGTGATCGTGCCGCCCGTGCCGACACCGCACACGACCATGTCCACCGCTCCGCCGGTATCGCGCCAGATCTCCTCGGCGGTGGTCTTTCGATGGATTTCGGGGTTGGCTGGGTTTTTGAACTGTTGCGGCATGAAATAGTTGGCATTGTGCGAGACGAGTTCTTCCGCCTTGCGCACAGCACCCGGCATACCCTCCGCAGCGGGAGTTAGCACCAGTTCCGCGCCCAGCGACTTCAGCATGCGCCGGCGTTCCACGCTCATGCTTTCCGGCATGGTGACCATGAGCCGATACCCGCGCGCAGCGCAAACGAACGCCAGACCGATACCCGTATTCCCACTGGTCGGCTCAATGATGACCGTATCGTCATGAATCAAACCGTCACGTTCCGCCGCCTCGATCATGGCGCGGGCAATTCGGTCTTTCACGCTCCAAAGCGGGTTGACGTTTTCAACCTTAGCCGCCACCTTGGCGACACACCCGCAAGTGACGCTGCGCAATTCAACCAGTGGCGTATTGCCAATGCATTCTGTGATATCGTGGCGTATTTTGGAGTCGGCAACGGGCATTTTGGTGGCCTCCGTATGAATGGGTCTGGTTAGTTTTCGGGTAGTCGTTCACAGGGGTTAGCCCGATCTTCGCGGCTAAAAGGGCGGTGTTCCGATCGATGATGGCGCCCCGTGAACGGTTACGATATCGGCAATCCATCTTTGAATTATAACAATGTTTGCAATCATAGTCAACTTCAGAAAAGCAACCCCTACCAACAGGTGCCTTGTATTGGTATGCGATGGGTAGTCGATCGATTCCAATTGGTTCCTGGCGGACTTCTCGACCTGGATACGCTATACTGAGCTTCTTCAGGGCCCGGAACGACCGGCGTACCGGATCGCGCCGGTTGCGAGTATATGCTCGCCGCGGCCTAAAACTGCGCTTTTCCGTAAGATGGGCTTTAGCCCGTCAAGGCGAAGACGGACAGAAATGTCCGTCCTACAAGAGCGCAATAACGGCACGCGACGAGTATATGCTGATTTCGCCCGCGCGCATACCCATGAATCCCAACGAATTGACACAGCTACTGAAGGAACGTGCCCGGACGCTGGGGTTCGATCTGGCGGGCGCGTGTCCGGCCGTCGAGTCATCGTTGTGGCCGCACTTTCGCGCTTGGCTCGATGCGGGATTCGCCGGAGAAATGCAGTATTTGGAGCGTCACGCTCAGGTGCGCCGGCATCCGCACGGGGTGCTTCCCAACGTCCGGAGCGTGTTGGTGCTGGCGATGAACTACCGCACCGCCGAGCCCATTGCGCCAGGACCTAAGCAGGGCAGCGTCTCGCGGTATGCCTGGGGGGCCGACTACCACAGGGTAATCCGTACCCGACTTCGCCGGCTGGGCGAATTACATCGCCGTCTTGTTCCCGGCGAGCGGGCGCGAGGGGTCGTCGATACGGCCCCATTTCCGGAACGCGAGTTCGCCCGGATGGCGGGGCTCGGCTGGATCGGCCGAAATACCATGCTCATCAATCGGCGGTTCGGCAGTTGGCTCTTTTTGGCCGCTCTGCTCACCACAGCCGAACTGGCGCACGATGAGCCCACAACGACAGATCATTGCAAGGGTTGCCGCGCTTGCCTCGAAGCCTGTCCTACCGGTGCGATCGTGGCGCCCTACCAAATCGACGCTTGCCGATGCATCAGTTACCTGACCATGGAGCACTCGGGGCCCATCCCCGCGGAGTTTCACCAGCCTATGGGCGCTCGCATATTCGGCTGCGACCGATGCCAAGAAGTTTGCCCGCACAATAAAACGACGCCTCGCTCAGAAGAACCGTCATTCCGCCCGCGCAACGGCATGAACCCCGTTGACTTGACCGTCATGGGCAACCTCGACGTGGCCGGTTTCGATTTGCAATTCGGCGATACGCCGCTTGCGCGGGCGGGCTATGCGAGGATCGTTCGCAACGCGACGCTGTGCCGCCGCTTCACCGATACCACTGTGCCACCGCGCGGTGCCAATCTTCCTGAGAACCCACGCGAATGAATGTCAGACGGACCTCCTCACTTCGCGGGTGCAGCCTCGCGTACCAGATTCCGAACTTCCGCATCATCGGGCCGGTGCGCTGTGGGCCGTACGTCTCCTCGGCCAGCCGGTAGTGTTCCAACATCACCTCGCGCTGGTCGCTCACCGACGGTTCCGGGCACGGCTCCCCCAACGCCAAAGCGCGCACCTGGCTGAAAATCCACGGGTTACCAATCGCTCCGCGCGCCACGGCCACGCCGTCGACGCCCGTCTGGTGAATCATTGCGAGGCAATCGCGGGCGGTGAACAGATCGCCGCTGCCCAGCACCACGGCGCTGCCGGCATGGTGCTTTACCTCACGCAAGAACGGCCACGAACTCCTTCCCTCGTACCGCTGCCGCACAGTGCGGCCATGGACGGTGACCGCCGCTGCCCCCGCACGCAACACGCCGTCGAGGATTGCGAAGAAGTGTTCCGTGCTCTCCAATGAATCGTCCAGCCCGCGACGCATCTTCACCGTAACCGGCACGTCCGGCGGCAGGCCATCGCGAACGCGGGCCACCGCGCGGACGGCCGCTTCGGGCTGCCCCATCAAGTGGCCGCCGCGGCGTCTGCGGAGAACCTTCTTTACCGGACAGGCCAGGTTGACGTCAACGGCGTGAAATCCGGCATGGGCCAGCCGTTGCGCCGCCGCGGGTAGTTCGTCGTCATCGCCGGCCATCAATTGGGCGCCGCAAAGGGCTCGTTCACCAGTCGGGCGGAGCAGCCTGCCGGCGCGTTTGCCTCGCCCGACTTGCAAGACGAACCTGGGCAACATTGCTTCTGACAGCGTAAACGGCGCACCCAAGCGCGAGGCGATGACGCGCATCGGCCAGTCACTGTATCCGGCCAAGGCCGCCTGCACCATCGGATACTCGACCACCAGGTTGTCGAAATGGAGCGAGCGAAACCCCACCGAGGTCGCGGCGGCGAGCCGGGCCGGAATGTGCCGTGAGTCTTCGCTCAACGCATCAAGCCTCCAGCGCTTGGCTCAAGTCGGCAATCAGGTCGTCGGCGTTCTCAATTCCACAGGCAAGCCGGATCATGTTGTCGGGTATGCCCACGGCGCGACGCTGCTCGGGTGTGTGGCTGTGATAGCTCATGACGATGGGCTGTTCGATCAGCGACTCGACCCCACCCAGGCTCGGCCCGATGCGCGGCAGCCGAACGGAGTCGACCACGCGGGCCGTTGTGTCGGCATCGGCATCGCGGACCAGGAAGGTAATCAACCCGCCGAAGCCGTGCATGAAGCGACGGGCGATTTCATAATCACGGTGGCTGGGCAGCCCGGGGTAGTAGACTTTCTCCACCCGTGGGTGCGACTCGAGAAACGACGCCACCGCCATGCCGTTTTCGTTATGCCGCCGCATGCGCAGGTCGAAGGTCTTCAGGCCCCGCAGCAGAAGATAATCGCTATGCGGGCCGGGCAGGTTGCCCAGCACGCCGCGCAGATCGCGCAAGGGCCGGAGCTTTTCGTCCGACCCGATCACCACGCCGGCCATCACGTCGTTATGCCCGGCAAGATATTTCGTCGCCGAGTGCATCACGTAATCGACGCCGTACTCCAGAGGTCGAAGGTTGAATGGCGTGGCCAAAGTCGAATCGACGACCGTCGCGATGCCGTACTTGCGTCCCAAAGCGACAAACCGCTCGAGGTCAACAACGCTTAGATGGGGGTTCGTGGGCGACTCGCTGACCAACAGCCGCGTGCGCTGATTGATCGCGGCTTCCATGGCTTCGAAGTCGCATGCGGGCACTTTGTGGGTAACGCAGCCAAACTTGCCCAAGCACTCGGTGCAGAATTGGCGGGTGCGGTGATAGCATTCGTCGAAGAGCACCACTTCGTCGCCACCGCGCAGGGTCGCCAGCAGCAGGCCCGCAACGGCCGACATGCCCGACGAGTAGAGCACTGCCGACTCGCCCCCCTCCAAAGATGCAAGCTTGGCTTCAGCGACCTTTTGGGTCGGGTTGCCATACCGTGCGTACTCTTCGCGGGGAAGTTTCTGCTCGACAAACTCAATGGCCTCACGCGTGTTGGCAAAGGTGTACGTGGCGGTGCAGAAGATCGCGTCGGTAATGGCGTTTCCCGGTTTTTGCCGGGCTTCGCCCGCGTGGACTGCTAGGGTGGAAATCCCCGCACTGGCACCGGAAATCGGCGAAGGTTGGTCGGTCATTGCTGAGTCAACACCTCACGTGCTATGGCAAAAAGAAACCGCGACAGGCCTTGGCGGCGGTCGCGGCTTTGCGGTTTCCGATTGTTTCGCCGGGGGCTACAGGCCCTCAACGCTGGCTCTTTAGCAGTGCGGGGAAAAGGGAAAGCATTTGCCCGACGGCCAATCCTTTTGCTCCCTTTCCCACGTAACGGCTGCAAGCGGCCGCAAATCCCATCGCACTAATGCTATTCGAAGAGGCGGCGAGCTGCAAGGGGCTGGGCCATGGCTAACATGAAAAAAACAACGCAAAATGCGCATGCCACCCAGAACCCCCATTATGTATTGACTTGTGCAACAGGAATTCCGACAATCTGCCCGGTGTGCTGGTCCAGGCACCGATAGTAAGTCGTTTCTACATGGGAATCAGCTTTATGGCGTCTAGAACTTGGTGTGGATTATCGCTTGTTGCAATGGTTGTATGGAGTAGCGGGTGCCAGTCGCCTTATCATGCCGACCAGGGTGCCTTGTTCGGCGGGCTGGTCGGGGCCGGTTCGGGCGCACTGATTGGAAGCCAAGTCGGCAGTCCCGGTGCCGGGGCCGCCATTGGGGGTGCCATTGGAACACTAACAGGAGCCACGATCGGTTCGGAGCTGGACCATATCGAGGCGAGAAATGCTGCCAACTTGGCCGCGATCGAGCAGACCATGGGGCGGCAGCTCGCCGCCGGAGCGGCCACCGTCGACGACGTGGTTGCGATGACCAGGGCAGGCGTCGATGAGGAGCTGATCGTCAACCATGTCCGGGGGAATGGAACGACCGTACGGTTGCAGGCGGCTGACGTCATCGCGTTGCAGGAGCAAGGCGTCAGTAAGCGAGTCATCGCCGCAATGCAGGCCCCTCCACCGTCACAACAGCAGATGGCATCGGCCCCGGTCCCTGTGCAACCATCCATGCCGACGCCGATCATCGTCGAGGAGTATCACTACGCTTCACCTTATTGGGGCCCTTATCGCTATGGATATCGGCCTCCTCCCTACTACCGCGGACCGCCTCGCTCCGGCATGAGCTGGGGCTTTACGTACCGAGGCCGTTAACGGCTGTCCCGGCCTTTCCTGGAGTGAGAAGAATTCCGGGCCGCTGATCTTCTTGTGGTTGACGCTATGAGATGCCCTTGCTCCCCGCTGGAAAGATCGGGTGGTTCATTGTGATTCCCCACAGTACGAAGCCCGCGTCCGCTCCGCCGATTGTGGAGCCCCTCTCGCCGGTCGCTTCCCCGGAGCAGGCATTCCAGGCGCTGCGCCATTTGCCACACTGCCTCTGGCTGGACAGCGCGCTCGGGCATCCGGAGCGTGGACGGTATTCGTTCCTGGCCGCCGACCCGTTCGAATACTGGGAGCGGGCCCATGCCGCTCCACACGACCTGGACCGGCTCGCTGCCAGGCTGGCTGCTCTGGCAACGCCTACCGTACCGGGGTTGCCGCCATTCCAGGGAGGCGCGGCCGGTGTGCTTGGTTATGAATTGGGCCATGCCCTGGAAACGTTGCCAAGGCCCGCCTACGACGAGTTCCAAGTACCCGCGATGGCGATAGGCTGGTATGACGTCGTGCTGGCCTGGGACCACGAGTGCGACCTGGCCTGGATCATTTCACAGGGACTACCCGAGGTGGAGCCGGCGGCGCGCCACCGGCGGGCAGCGGCGCGACGGAATCAGTTTCAGCAGTGGCTCCGCGACGCGCCCTCCCAGTCGGCCGTACCCGCCGATCGGACGGCCGACGCACTGCCGTCCGGGCGGCTTGCCCCGCAGTACGCAGTGTCCGGTCCGCTCGGCCTGACGTCCAACTTCTCCCGCCCACAGTACCTGCGCGCCGCAGAGCGCGTCATACGGTACGTGTTCGAAGGCGACGTCTTTCAGGTGAACCTTTCCCAGCGACTGCTGGCTCCGGCGAGGCTCGATTCCTCGACGTTGTACCTTCGGCTCAGAGAGCGGAACCCCGCTCCGTTCGCCGGCTATTTCGACCTCGGACCCTTTCAAGTGCTCAGCGCCTCGCCGGAACGGTTCCTGCGAGCCGACCGCCGGCGGGTTGAGACACGGCCGATCAAGGGGACGCGAAGGCGCACCGGCGACGAGTCGGTCGACCGCCGGATCGAGGACGAACTGCTGGCGAGCGAAAAGGACCGAGCCGAGAACGTCATGATCGTCGATCTGTTGCGTAACGACCTTTCGCGAACATGCGAACCGGAAAGTGTCCAGGTGGAGCAGCTTTGCAGCCTGGAGCGCTACCCGTTCGTGGCACATCTGGTGTCGGTCATCGCAGGCCGATTGCGCGAGGAGGCCAGCGTGGTCGATCTGGTTCGAGCGGCCTTTCCCGGCGGATCGGTTACCGGCGCGCCAAAGGTGCGCGCCATGGAAATCATTGCCGAAGTGGAACCCACATCGCGCGGCGCCTATTGCGGGTCCCTCGGGTACTTTGGGCTGGACGGCTCCATGGACCTGAACCTTCTCATCCGAACAGTCACTGCCGGGCGCGGCTGGTGGCAAATTCCCGTCGGCGGCGGGATCGTCGCCCAGTCGATCCCGGAAAAGGAATACGACGAGACCTGGCACAAGGCTGAGGGTATGCTGCGGGCGATTGCCCTGGAATGAAGGGGCTCGCGCCGCGCCCGGAAGAGCCGGAAGAAACCATGATCCTGCTTATCGACAACTACGACAGCTTCGTACACAACCTGGCCCGATATTTCGAGCGGCTGGGCCACCGCACGGAGGTCGTTCGCAATACGGCGATCGACGCCGACGACGTGCGCCGACGGAGCCCCGACGCGCTGATTCTCTCGCCCGGCCCGTGCGCGCCACGGCAGGCAGGTTGTTCGCTGCACGTGGTCCGTGCACTGCATAGCGACGTGCCCATTCTCGGTGTCTGCCTCGGCCACCAGATCATTGCCGAGGCGTTCGGTGGCCGAGTGGTGCGGGCCGACGCGCCGGTCCACGGCCGGTCCACGTCCGTGGTCCACGATGGGCAAGGCGTTTTCGCCGGGCTTCCCTCCGAATTCGCGGCTGGGCGATACCATTCGCTCGTGGTGGAGGAAGCTTCGCTGCCCGAATGCCTGGAGGTGTCGGCCCGCGCGCCGGACGGCGCCGTCATGGCGGTGCGGCACCGGACACTACCAATCGTCGGGCTCCAGTTCCATCCCGAGTCGATCCTTACCGAGCACGGCGAGACCCTGCTCGCCAATTTTCTGCAGCTCGCGCGAACTTCCTGATCCGGCTGCGTTTCTGCAAGCCCAACAATGGCATTCGGATTCATAGCGCGGGATTGAGCAAAATGGGTCAGCATGGACGGTTTGCTTGGGCTTGTTGGGCTGAGATGTCGCCCGGGGTGCCCGCCGCACACCTCATTACCATGATCGCTGGCGAGTCTACAGGCATGCTCCCCGCAGATTCTGTGAAGTCGCCCCAGCTTGCCACCCGAAACCAAACAACATGCCCGTACGTAAAGCGACTCCACCCCGTCCACGTCCTCCCCGTGCTCGCAGCCTTGCGGAGACGTATTTAACGGCGTTCGTGGACTATTCGGCGGGCGAGTGCCGTCTAGCGGAAAACACGGTGGCCGCCTATCGTCGCGACATCCGGCGATTCGTCGAGTGGCTTGCCGGACGCGATATTGGGGAGCTTTCCATCCGCGATCTTGCCGACTACGCAACCTGGCTGTATGGCAAAGCGCTAGCCCCGGCCAGCATTGCACGGCACCTTGTGTCCCTGAAGGCATTCTACCGATACCTGCAACTGGAAGGGGTGCTGCAAGAGAACCTGGCGGAATTGCTGGGAAGCCAAG
>SKZG01000103.1 GCA_007127495.1 Planctomycetales bacterium | reverse complement strand
GGCATCGATACCGGCCAGCCCCAGCGAGGCGGCCGTCGTGCCCCCGCCCAACTCCTGAACCATGAGGTTCGAGACGGCCTGGCCCGTATTGTCCATCAGCCGGATGCCATCAGCGTGGGCGACCGCCGTCACGTTAATGGCGGCGTGGCTGTTGATCGCCTCGAGTACGTCGTCGACCGACTGGACGGTGGTCAGGTCGATATCGGCCCGGGCGCCGCTCCGGTCGGTAATGCGGACGGCGCCGCGGACGATGCCGGCGCCGCCGTTGAGCAATTCCAGCGGGGTGCTGCGCTGGACGTTCGCGCCGAACCGAAACGACAGGGTGCCGCCTCCCAGCGGGGCCGTCGCGTCGCGCACGCCGGTGCCAAGCCACTGCTGCGTTTGAGCGGCCCGAACCGGCGTGAATTGATAGTTCCCCGCCGGCGGCCTGCCGGTGGCCGTCACGGCCAGCGCGGCCGGATGGCTGCTAGCAACCTTCCGTTGTTCGTAAAGGAACTCGCTGCCGAGTCGGTTGGTATATAATTGTATCCCAACGAGCATGGCCGACAACTCGGCGACGGCGTCTTGCTCGTTGAAAAGCTTTTCCGTGCGCTGGATGAGCATATCGCGCGGGCGGGCGGCAACCGACATCAACTGGTCGACCATGTCGCCAATCGGAATGCCCGACACGAGCCCGATATTCGTCTGGATGCGTCCCATAGGGAGAAGCTGCTGGGTAAGCGTGAGGTGGGTGGCTCCGAACGCGGTAGCGGCCTGAGGCCAGCCACGCGGAAGGCCGGGGGGGTGGTCATTCATCGCGGCGTGCGCGAAGTCGGCCCGCTGCGGTCGCCGGAGCCACGCGCGCAATGACGCTAAAGTATAGCGTCTCCTGTTGGCATCGGCCTGGAAAACGCAAAAAGTCCAGCCAAACCGCCCAGATTTCGGCGGTGGGCAACGATTGCACCCCTCCCCCCGGCCTTGTGGTAGCCGAAGAATCGAACGGGATCAAACAGAGCGAACGGGATCAAACAGAGCGACTGGACAGAACACGACGTCATTCCGCGAAACACACCACCCGGCCGTCCGTCGCGGAGAACAGCAGCCGGCCGGGCGCGGCGATTAGCCCGTCGAACACCGGTGGGGCGTCGAGGGGGTACGCGGCGTGTTTCTCGCCGGTCCGGGCCGAGACGGCCCACAGCAGCCCGCCGGCACGTCCTTCCCACGCGGGAATCGGGTCGCCGGCGACGGCAGACGTGCTTGGCCCGGCCACAAACAGCGTGTCGCCTGCCAACGCCATGCCGCGAACGACCGGCTCGACGCGCCGTTGCCACAGAAACACTTCCTTACCGGCGGTCCGTCGCGGCTCGGCGGCGAGGTTACGGGCGAACAAGCGGTAGTTGGCCCCGCCGAGGCCCACGTGGCTGCCGTCGCGGTGGTAGCGGTCGCGCCCGAAGCCGTACACCGTTTGCCCGTCGACCACCAGCAGCCGCCCGCTGGGAACCTGGGCGCCCATGGTAGGCCAACCGGCCCAGCCGCTGTGCATCTCGGTGCCAATCATCCAATAGGTGCGGTGCCACCACGAATCGTCGAGGAACCCGGCCGGGCTGTGCAGGTGCGGGACGGTCTTCTCCTGCGGGCTGCCGTCGAGGGCGAACCGCAGGTGCCGCATGAATACCGAGCCCTGCTGGGCGGAGAGCACGTCGTTGAGTGCGCCGGGCATACTGAACCCGGGTGCCGGCCGAGGCAACGGATGCGGCTGCTGCCGGGTTTCGGGGTCGCGGCTGTCGAGCACCGTGCGCGACAGCTCCCGGCCGCCGGCCGCGTCGAGCCGAACCAGCACGATGCCGCCGTCCAAATAGCCTGACCGCCCCGCCGCGGCGTACACCACCGCGCGGGAGGAATCATCGGCCGCGGGCAGCACCAACACGCTGCCGTGGACCGGCCAGGCCGATTCGAGCTGCCCGTGGACGGTCACCAGCCGGTCCTCCGGTGCCGCGCGGTGCCGCCAGGCCAGCGCGCCGTCGGCGGCGCGGAGGCAGTACACCCAACCGTCGGCCGAGCCGAACAGCACGCAGCCGTTCCACACCGTCGGCGGCGAGTCGATGCGGCCGCCTGCGGTGAATTGCCACGCCTGCTCGCCGGTCTCGGCGTCGAGTGCATGCACCGTGTGCGTGTCAATCGACGCCACGTACACCCAACCGCCCGCGGCTACAGGCGCGGTGAGCGGCGCGCGCAACTGGGTTTGCCAGGCCGGCTTCAAATCGGCCGGGACACTGGCGGGCGTTACGCCGCTACGGGTCGAATCGCGCCGGTAGGTGGGCCAATCGCCGGGATCCGAAGGCTGGGGCTCGACCGTGTCGAACGCCGGCCCGCGCTGCAATCGGTCTTCATTCGGTTCGACCTCCGACAGACCCACCGGATCGCCCGGCGCCAACGCGTGGAACGAGTTAAGCTTCGCCAGGATGAAGCACGCGCACGGGTGCGGCGGCGCGTACAGGAGCCCGTTGCAGGGGATGACGCCGTACTGGCACTCGCCCCGGACCCAATGGTGGGCGGTGGCCTCGCCGCTCTCGACGTCGACGAACTCCGTGCCGCTACGGCCGGTAACCAGGTAGCGGCTGGTGGCCTTGTGCCGGTAGCAGCGGGCGTGCGACATGATGGGCTGGTAGAACTCCTGGTCACGCGGGCGGGTGCGACGGACCTCGCCGGTGTGCAGGTCGAGGGCACGGATCATGCCCGGATCGCCCGCCCCCACCAGGTTGCCCGTCCAAACCAGGCCGTCGACCACCAGCACGTCGACCGGCGCGTTGTACCCTTCGCGGCATGGGGCCGACCACAGGCGCCGCCCGTCCTCGGCCGAAAAGGCGATCAATTCCCCGGGGGGTGAAATGCCGCCGTTGCTGTCGACGATCCACTGCAAGTCCGTACCCTCGCCGTCGGCCTCGGCTTTGGGTACCGCACGATCGGCCGAAAGCACCACGCCGTCATGCACCACCAGCGTGGGGGCGGTCCACGCGGGCCGGCGCCGGCTGACCGGCCGCTCCGCCCGCCACAACTCAGCGCCGTCTTCGGCGTCGAGGCACATCACGTGCCCTGGGTTCTGGAAGAACACTTTCCCGCCGGCAACCGCCAGCGTGGTGGGCATCACCTGCTTCACGTCAGCCCCCGTCTTGCTCCACAGGGTGCGGCCGGTTTCGGCCTCGACCGCCAAGAGCCGGGTATTCGGGCGCGGCTCCTCGTAGATGGGCCACCAATGCCACTGCCGGTCGGTTCTGGCGGCGCGGCGGGCCTGGGCGGCCGGTTCCGGCGCCTCCTCGCCCACCACCAGGTACAGCACGCCGTCGGAAAGGACGATCTCCTGAGTGTTCTCTGTTTGGTCGTATTCGCAGAGCGTTTCCCCCGTGGCCGCGTCGAGCGCCGCGACCGGCTGCCCGTAGCCAAGGGTGACGTACACCCGGTCGCCCACGGCCACCAACCGGCGGGCCAGGTCGGGCGGGCCGCTACGGAACCCGCGCAGTCGCCATTCCCACGTGCCCAAAGGCCGCCGCCAAAGCGGCACGCCGCTGAAGGCGTCGCGGGCAACCAGCGTCCACTGCGGCGGCATGGTCACATCGGCCGTCGGGCCCTGGTCGATGATGTAGAACAGCCGTCCTCCGGCGGAAGCCGCCGCGCTGAGCGTGGCCAGGTGCTCGTGGCTTCGCGCCCAAAGCGGCGGGGCGATCCATTGCACGCGCCGGGGCGGGCCGACCACCGCGTCGTCGGCCACCGCGTTGTTGCTCGGGCCGTGCAGGTAGTGCGTCCACTCGTCGATTTCGTCGGGCCAGGGCTTGACCGTTTTCTCCCACGCGCCGTCGCGCCGGAGCATCGCCGCGCCGCCCGGCGCCAGCACTCGCAGCATTTCGTCCGTCGTCACGTCGCCCGGCTCGTCAGCCACGATGAGGTTCACCAGGTTCTCCGCATACGGCAGGCGCTTGCCATCCCAGGCGCCGACGGCCACCGGGCCGTACAACCCATGTTTGTGTACATGTGTCTGAGCCTGCTTGCGCAGTGCCGGGTCCTGCTCCAGCCCATGCACTACGTAGCCGTCCCCGGCGCGCAGCGCGGCGGTCAGCCGGCCGTCGCCGCAGCCGACGTGTACGACCAGCCCCCCTTCAACGCCGCTTTGCTGGAGAATATCGCGGGCCGCCTGCTCAGCCTCGGCGCCGGACAGGGGAGGCGCCGGCGGAGCGGCCGGCGCCATGAGCAGGGGCACGGTCCATGCCGCCAAGAAAGTCAACATTCGCGTGGGAACAGTCCATTTCATCATGCGGTTCCTGGAGGGGTTTATGGCAACGGTCACAGTGCCGCTTCAACGCCAATATAACCGAAAGGCGCTTCCGTTTCCAGGTGCAGCCCGCTTGATTGCAGCCCGCTTGATATACTCGCCGCGTGCCGTTATTGCGCTTATGTAGGATGGACATTCTTGTCCGTCTTCGCTTTGACGGGCTAAAGCCCATCCTACGAAAAGCGCAGCTTTAGGCCGCGGCGAGTGTAGAACACGCGACCCCCACACGATATGTTTCGCCGAAGGCGATATGCACCGTAGGATCACGCTGCGCGGGCAACGAGCACCGCCGTGGTCATGCCCGCGGCAAGCCCCAGCAACCCGCCCAGCAACTCGCCCGTGCCGAGAGCGTTTCCCAGCACGGCGCCCAGAATGGCCAAAGCGATGGGCAGCAGGAACAAGAGAAGGGGCCCGAGGACCGGCCGTGCGCCGGCCGAATCCGACTCGGCCGAATCCGGCGTCTCGGAAGCCGGGCCCGGCTCGCAGCCGGGGCAGCCTGCGCAGCGCCGGCCGGGCGATTCGTGGGACAGGTTCGATGGGTCGGGAGAGGACGAGGGCATCGCTGGGTTCCGTCACCGGTCCGAGTAAACCCGCGTACTCTCCTCTTTGGTGACCGGTGCGCCGCGCATTTCGTCGGTCAGCACCTGGACCCGTACGCGGAGGTCGCCCGGTTCGAGGGCGCGGGCGCGCACGCGATACATCGTATCGGCTTTCGGCGCCAAGCGGCTGAGCGGTTCGAACGCGACCTGCCGCCCCTCGATGACATGCTCCGCCGGTCCTTCGGCGGCCACCGGCTGCATTTCCGGAGGCAGCAGCACGCGGACGTGAACATTGGACGACGCCTTCGTGCCCTGGTTCAGCACGCTGATTTCGTAAACCGTCTCGCCGCCGACCTCGACCGGGTCGACCACGTCGCGCACCTCGAACAGGATGGCGGCAATGCCCTCGATGAGTACGGCCTGCTCCGATTCCGCCTCGACCCCCTTGGCCGCCGTACCGCGGATGCGCAGCGAGTGGTCGCCCGGGCGAACCGGCATGGTCACCAGTTTGACCACACCCGTCTCCTGCACCGGGAGTTCTTCGAGCCGCCAGTGGACCGCCCGCGTGGCCGAGTCGTAATGGCCGGCATTATTGGCACTGATGAACTCCAGGCCGTCGGGCAGGTGGGCGACGAGTTCGACGTTTCTTGCGGCGGCAGTGCCGGGGTTGGATACTCCCACTTGATAGACGGCTTCGCGTTCCAGGAACCGGCGTTGCGGCCCATCGACCGCAAGGTCCAGTTGCGGCGCAACGACGTTGATATCCAGCCGATGCTCGGCCCTCAAGTTCCCGTCGCCGCGTGCGACGATCACGTTGGTCACGGGCCCGGGCCGATCGGCCACCAGGTCGAGTTCCAGTTTGCGCGTTTCACCCGGCTTCAGCACGCCCACCTCGTACTCCAAATCGGCCCCGGCGGCATGGCGCAATCCGGGCGGAACGCGTTCGGACAACACCACGTCGGTGGCCGTCCCGCTACCGGGGTTCGATAACGTGATGCTCAGCTTCAGCCCTTCGCCGATCAACACTTCCGAGGGAGCCGACGATTCCAAGACCAGCTCGGGTTTGGTGGCAATACCCTTCGCCGAAGCGGCGGCGCTGAAGTGAACCGTGGCGACGCTTCCGATTTCGCCTTCCAAGGTCGGCGTGACTTGCATTTCCACGGCGATTTCCTCGCCGGGGTCCAGCGTACCCAAAGACCAGATCAGTTCACCCCGCGTGCCGCGGCTGGCCCGAGGCGTGGTCGCGGAAAGCTGGGCGCCGTGGGGAACCTGATCGCGCACTTCCAGCCCCGTGGCGGCCACCGGGCCGGTGTTGCGCACGCGGGTAACAAACGTGGCGGGCTTGCCCACCTGCATGGCTCCCGGCGCGATCTTTTCGATGGTCACTTGCGGAGCTTGGGCTCCTTCGAGGTGCGGGCCGCCGGGACGGCCGGTACCATCGTCCATCGACATTTCCGCACGGGAGCCGGCCGGCTCCGGGTTGCGCGCCTCACGCGCTTCGCCGGCAAGGCCGGCCGGGAACATCGCAGGCGGAGTACCGTCGCCGGTCGCGCCGGCGACACGAGAGAACCCCGTAGGCTGGTCGGCGAAACCCCGGTCCGGCGGTTCGGCGGGCAGGGCGGAACCCAACAGCGGCCCGTTACCGGGTGTGCGGTCCTCTTCCAGGGGGCGCAGCTCCGGATATCGTTCGCTCGCGCTGCTCGGCAATGGCCGGAGTGGCTGCCGCGTTGCATCGGCCAATTGCATGTCCGGTGCGTCCGGAACCGAGTGCTCCTGGTGCGATACGGTCAACGCGGGATCGTCGCCGAACGCATGATTATCCTGGCGCGACGCAAAACCTGAACCGCCCGAGCCGCGATGGAACGGATCGGTATGGGGCGCGTCGGGCAACTCGGAGGGCGGGGCTGCGGGTGTGAGCCGGCTGGGAGTCGCGGCATCGGCAAACGGGCGCGGCACGGAGAACGGTTCCGACTCGGCCATAGGTACGCCTTGGCGGAGCGGGTTTTCCGGGGGGGCTTCTCGCGCCCCGGGCGTCGGCCGGCCCAGGCCCGTATCGGCCGACTCGTCGCTTGCAACGGCCAAGGGGATGTCATCGCCGGTCTCGGTTCCTCGCTGGGCCTGCGCAATGGCAATCAGACCTAACGCAACGACGATTCCCAGCGCACCAACGCGGAGCATAATTCGCTTCATAAGAGAGGCCCCTGCAGGTCGGGGTTTGGTTCTAGGGAAAATACGGCAAATAGAGAACATCGCAGGGACTCCTGCAAATAGTGGTGCGACTTACTACCAAATCGAGAAGGATAACGGAAGAGCAATTTCTGTTTTTTTGGCTCTTCCGTGTCTCTACTTGTCGCGTGCCGTCTTTGCGCTTTTCCAGGATGGACATTCTTGTCCGTCTTCGCATGATCTAGGGGGCGGCCCGGCGCACCGCGTCGAGGAACTCATCGACCGGCACGGCGTATTCCACCTCCACTCCGGTGGGCGAACCGTCGGGGTTCAGGAAGATGTAGTACGGCAGGGCGTGCGAGCCGAAGGTGTTGATCTTCAAGTCGGAATACTCGGGCACGTCGACGTTCAGTTTGACGGGCACAAACGGCTCGATGGCCTCGACCACCTCGGGGCGGCTGAAGACGCGCGCGTCCATCTCAATACAAGGACGGCACCAGGGCGCCCAGAAGTCGACGAGAATCGGGCGGTTCTCTTGCCGGGCCATGCTCAGGCCCTCCTCGTAGTCGTCGATCCAGTCGATGGTGTCGGCCGGCAGGAACAGGACACCTGCCAGCGAACGCGGAAAGAGCCGTTCCGGAAAGCCGCGAATGGTACCGGTATTCACGGCCGTCCAAACCGCCAGATAGGCGCCCAGGATGAGGAGGCCAACCGCGGCGGCCCGGATCGCGACGTGGCGGAACACGGTGAACCGCAAAATGAAGGCGCCCAGCCCGACGGCCCAGATGGCAAACAGCATTCCCGTCCACGCGGCCGGAATGAGGATATCGAGGAAGAACAAGGCCGCTCCGAGGAAGATCCATCCGAAGACGCGCTTCAAATCTTCCATCCATTGGCCGGCTTTGGGCAGGGCGGTCAGTGCGGCGGAGGAGAAGGCCAGCAGGAAGAACAGCACGCCCATTCCCAGCCCGAACGACGACATTCCCGCCGCGCCCATGACGACGCCTTGGACAAGCGTTTCAGCCTGCCCCGCCAGCGAGGCAACCATTCCGAGAATCCCGGCGACAAACGGTCCCACGCACGGAGCGGCAACCAACCCAAGCATCAACCCCATGGAGAGGGCTCCGACGGGACCTTGCTTTGCTCCGCCACCCCCGACTTTTTGCAGCAGGGCGGCCGGAGGGCGGATTTCGTAAAGGCCGAACATCGACAGCGCCATGGCGACAAACAATGCCGCAAACCCGATCACGACCGCCGGATGCCCCATCAACGCCCCGAGTTCCACCCCAATCAGAGCCACCGTCACGCCCAGCACCGTGAAAGTCAGAACGATTCCAAACACATAGAGCCCTGCCAGCAGGAGGCGGCGGCCCGTCTTCGCCCCGGCCTGACCGCCGAAGAACGCCACGGTGATGGGAATCATCGGGTACACGCACGGGGTCAAGCTGGCGACGACCCCTGCGAGGAACGCGAACAAGATGGCTTTCCAGGCCCCTGTTTGCCAGAGCCCTTCGAAGGTACTGTGCGGTCGGGGAGCGTCGGCCGCCGGCGGAGGCGGAGCTTCGGGCAGCCCTGCAAACCATTCTTCATGGGTGCGAGTGACCTCCTCGCCGCTGGGTACCAAAGGCACGACCACTTCGACCGGCG
Source organism: Planctomycetales bacterium (assembly GCA_007127495.1). Classification (GTDB taxonomy): domain Bacteria; phylum Planctomycetota; class Planctomycetia; order Pirellulales; family Thermoguttaceae; genus PWXP01. The sequence continues at coordinate 956 of SKZG01000103.1, read as the reverse complement.
CGTCGTACACCGGAGCCAGGCAGCCCTCATCCGTGCAGGCTTGATAGGTCACCTGAAGCGGCAGCACCAACTCCCCTTCCCCGTCGAGCGGATCCTCGGTTCGTTCCATGCGCAGCACCACCGTGATCACCGGATCAGCGAACACCTGGACACGGTTCGGGAAGCCGGGGCCGTAGTCCACTTCCGTGGATTGGGCGGGAGGGTAAATCGGGTCGCTCAGCAGTCGCAACCCATCGGGCGGCTCGGCCCGCACGCGGGTGGCGACCAGCGGGAGTTCCTGGTCGGGCCCATAGATCTTATACGGCGGCTCGACCACGAAGCGGACCGCGACCTCGAAGGCATCGCCCGGCCGCACCCCGTCCACGGAAAGACGCGTCTGGACCTCCACCTGTGCCGAGGAGTCGAACTGGGCGTACAGCAGGCCGGGGCTCAACCCGACGCCAACAAGCAAGCACAGCGCAAAAACGCGCGAAAGCGTCGTCACTTTCGGCCGATTGGGCGTTTGCGGCAGGGACCAGGGCATGCCGTTATCATGGCGACGGGGAATAGGCATAAACGATCCTTCAGTGGATACCAAGGGCTTTCGGCGCTGGGCGGGCAGGAGGGACTCTTGTAGAATTGGATGCCGGAGCCGTGGAAAAGGTTACGCGCGGAGTGTGAATCCGGCAATCCGCCATCCGGATTGCCGGCCGCGGACGGCTCATCGGCCCCTCATTCCGCCGGGCCTTGGCTTATCCGTGCGATCCGCAACGAACTTCACCGGCTTTTCAGAACGCGGCACCACGACCACGTGGTACGGCGAGGTAAGCGCCATGGTCACCACATCGCCGGGGCCCGGCGCCTGCTCCCTCACAGATACGACGACCTTATCGTTTTGCACGATGCGAGTGATGCGCACGGCGTACCCGCCCGTGCGCTTGGTGCCCATGAACGCGCCGAGGATCATGTGCTTCTGG
>SKZG01000208.1 GCA_007127495.1 Planctomycetales bacterium | reverse complement strand
TCGACGGCATCAGCCTTTGGGGCACGTTTTCGCTGCACCGCATTCTGGGCACGGTTCCGGTTGCGCCGGACGGCTCGGCCTTTTTCGAGGTACCGGCCATGCGCAGCCTGTTCTTCGTCGCCCTCGACGAGCACGACCTGGCCGTGAAGAAGATGCAAAGCTTCGTGACGGTGCAGCCGGGCGAAACGACCGGTTGCGTCGGCTGCCACGAGCCGCGCATCGTCGCGCCCGTCAACCCCGGCACGGCCACCCTGGCGGCACTCCGGCGGCCCCCGGCGCGCATCGAGCCCATCGCCGGGATGCCCGAAATCGTCGACTTCCGCCGCCACGTGCAGCCGATCCTCGACCGGCATTGCCTTGGGTGCCACAACCGGGAGGATCGGGCCGGCGAGCTGAGCCTGGAGGCCGGGCCGGGCATGCCCTCGCACGGCCGCGGGCGGGTGTTCTCGTCGTACGTGGCGCTGGTGCGCCGGCCGGGCTTCGTGGCCGACGGGCGCAACGCGCACGGCAACCGGCCGCCGCGCACCATGGGCAGCTCGGCCAGCAAGCTCATGACGCGCATCGACGGCAGCCACAACGACGTGGCCGTTTCCGACGAGGAGGCCGCGATCATCCGGCTGTGGCTCGACTCGGGCGCGGCGGCCAACGGCACCTACGCCATCATGGACGGCGGCACGCCCGAGAGCCCAAGCCCGTCGTACCTCCGCGAGATGATGCGTTACGGCATTCTTTCCGCCGACTTCGACCCGGCCGTCGACCCGCTCGACCCCTACGCCGCCGACGAAGCCTACTGGCGCTCGTTCTGGCACGGAGGCGAGGCTGGCCGCCGATGAGTCGGCGCGCGGCGGTTAGAGCAGCAGGTCGGCCACGCTTGCCCTAAGTCCTTATGGCGCCATGCGTCCCCTTTTCCCGAGACTTCGTCGTGCCTGCGCCAATCGCGACTGTTCCGGCAGGAACAGGCATGCTTTGCGAGGCGCAACAAGGGGTACACCTGCCAGAATTATCCTCGATCGGTCGCCGTTGCGCCAGGCAGCCGCCCCGCATGGGGGGGCGAGCCCTTCGCTTATCGGGACTTGGGGTCCTATTTGGCGGGTCTTGGTGGATCGACGCTTTATTCCCTTGTTCGGCGCGAGCTAGCCGGGTAGGATAGGGCGATGGAAGAATCTGGAAGAAGGGAGAGCGGGGGCTGCGGGAGGCCCCGTAGGTGGCCCGAATGGCAGCGCTCTCCAATGCCAGTCGCGTGGTGCCGGAGCTTCGCAAGATGCGTGGTGAGTCAGAAATTGTGATAACGGGTATGGGGGTAGTCAGCCCCATCGGTATCGGCGGCGACGCCCTGTGGGCATCGCTGTGCGCGCGTCGGAGCGGCGTGCGCGACTTGGCGCTGTTTCAGGGACCGGCCCTCCCGGTCTCCTTCGGGGCCAACGTGGCCGACTTCGATCCGAAGCAATCGGTCCGGCCGCGGAAAAGCCTGAAGGTCATGAGCCGCGACATTCAGATGGCCTTCGCAGCGGCCGACGCGGCGTGCCGCGAGGCCGGTCACCACAACACCCCGTTCGACTCCGAACGCATGGGCGTGCTCTTTGGCGCCGAGCCGATCCCCTGCGACCTCGACGAGTTGGTCGGCGCGTTTCGGAGCTGTATCGTGGACGGGCGATTCGACTTCCGGTTGTGGGGCGAGAAAGCCCTTCCCGAAATGTTCCCGCTGTGGATGCTGAAGTACCTGCCCAACATGCCGGCCTGCCATATCGCGATTGCGCAGGACGCGCGCGGCCCGAACAACTCGATTACCTTGGGCGACGTCTCGAGCCTGTTGGCGCTGGCCGAAGCGGTTCGGGTTATCGAGCGAGGGCAGGCCGATGTGATCGTGGCCGGCGGCGCGAGTTCGCGCATCAGTCCGGCCCTGTGGGTGCGAAGCGGCGTATTCGAATTTACTCGCCGCGGTGAAAACCCCGCCGCCGCGAGCCGCCCGTTCGACGCGGATCGGGCCGGGGCGGTCGCCGGGGAGGGGGCCGCCGCTTTCGTGCTCGAAACCCGCCGCCATGCCGCATCGCGCGGGGCCACGATTCTCGGCCGCGTACTCGGATTCGCCGCCGCCTTTGAACCACAACGCGACGGCCGACCCCGTACCGGCAGCGCCATTCGGGCCGCGATTGTCCGGGCATTGGACGCTGCACGGCTGACACCCGACGACGTAGGGCACGTCAACGCGCACGGCCCCGGCACGTACCACGACGACCGCATCGAGGCCCAGGCCATTCGAGCCACGTTGGGCGACGTTCCCGTGTTCGCGCCGAAGAGCTTCTTCGGCAACCTGGGCCCCGGCGGGGGCGCCGTCGAGATGGCTGCCAGCATCATGGCGCTGGCACACGAGCGAGTTCCACCCACCCTCAACTACGAACACCCGGACCCCGAATGTCCCGTGAACGTGGTGTGCGGCGGCGGTGAGCCGTCGCGCCGGCCCACGGCTCTGCTGTTGAATCACACACCCTACGGCCAAGCCGCCGCCGTGGTATTGGCGGCGGCGTAATTGCAGTTCCACCAATTGTTTTCAAGGAGTTACCATGCGCCTGTTCATTTCCTGCCCGATCTTGCTGTTTGCCGCCTTTTGCATTGCCGTGCCTGCCGCGGCCGAGAAACCGAATTTCTTGTTCATTTTGGTCGACGACCTCGGCTACATGGACGTCGGGGCATACAACCCCGAGTGTTTCTACGATACGCCGAACATCGACCGGCTTGCGGCCGAGGGGATGAAGTTCACCGATGGCTACGTGGCCAACCCGGTGTGCAGTCCCACGCGGTACAGCATTATGACGGGCAAGTACCCCACGCGGGTGGGTGCGACGAACTGGTTTGCAGGCAACCGGGAGGGCCGGTTCCGTCCGGCGCCGCTAAACGCCCGAATGCCACTGGAGGAAGTGACGCCGGCCCAAGCGCTCCGGGAGCACGACTACGCCACGTTTTATGCCGGCAAATGGCACCTCGGGCCCACCGCCGAATACTGGCCGGAGAATCGGGGGTTCGACGTCAACAAGGGCGGGTTCAGCGCCGGCGGGCCGTACGGCCCCGGCAAGTACTTCACCCCCTACGGCAACCCGCGCCTGGAAGACGGCCCCGAGGGCGAGCACCTGCCCGACCGGCTGGCCACCGAGACGGTCCGGTTCATGGCGGCCAATCGCGAGCGGCCGTTCCTGGCCTATCTATCGTTCTACTCGGTCCACACGCCGCTGGTGGGCCGCCCTGATTTGGTAGCGAAGTATCGCGAGAAGGCCGAGCGGCTGGAGCTACACGAGAAAGAGCAGTTCGCCGACGAGGAGCAGGTGTGGCCGATCGACCGGCCGCGGCGCGTACGCATCGTGCAGTCGCACGCGGTGTATGCCGCCATGGTCGAGGCGATGGACGAGGCCGTGGGCAAGGTGCTCCAGGCGTTGAAGGACCTGGAGTTGGAGGAGAACACGGTGGTGTTTTTCACGTCGGACAACGGCGGGCTGAGCACGAGCGAGGGGAGCCCCACGTCGAACCTGCCGCTGCGCGGCGGCAAGGGGTGGTTGTACGAGGGCGGCATTCGCGAGCCGTACCTGGTAAAATGGCCCGGCGTGACCCGGCCCGGCAGTACCTCGGCCGTGCCGGTCACCAGTGTGGACTACTACCCGACCATCCTCGAAATGGCCGGCGTGCCCGCCCGGCCCGAGCAGCACAAAGACGGCGTGAGCCTCGTGCCCCTTCTGAAAGGCACGGGCGACCTCGACCGCGACGCAATCTTCTGGCACTACCCGCACTATAGCAACCAGGGCGGGTTCCCGGGCGGCGCGGTCCGGATGGGCAACTACAAGCTCATTGAGCGGTACGAGGACGGCCGCGTCCATTTATACAACCTTGCCGATGACATCGGCGAACGCGCCGACTTGGCCGAGCAGCTTCCCGAGAAGGTCGGCTCGATGCGCGAGCGGCTCCACGCCTGGTACGGCGAAGTGGGCGCGAAGTTCCTCCAGCCCAAGCCGGGCGGGCCCGACCCCTGGCGACCTTAAGGGCCTTTTTTGGGCGAGCGGCAAAACCGAATTTCCCGTAGCGGCGTCTCTCCGAGACGCCGAATTCCGAGTCTCGGAGAGACTCGGCCACAAGGTCGTCGGTAAGATTGTTTCTGCCGCTCGCCTTAAGAAGAGCTTCTGGTCGGCTAGCCGCCCGCGCCGGTTTTCTCCAGCAGGTAGTCGATGGCCCGCTGGAGTTGGCGGTCGACGAATTCGGCGTCTTCGTCGTCCAAGGGGTGCCCGTTGTCGCGGGGAATGCCCCGGCGCAGTCGCCAGGCGCGTAGCCGGGCATACTCGTCACTATCGAGCTGGACCTCCAGGTTGGGGTTGGGTCGCACGCCCCAGTCATCATCGTCGGCCAGGTCGATTCGGCGGTCGATGTTCCGCCCGCTGGGACGCCAATAGCTGGCCGTGGTCAGCTTCAGTGCGCCTTGCCCCGCTTCCAGATCGACGATTTGCTGCACGCTGCCCTTGCCGTAGGTGCGCTGGCCGGCGATTTTGGCCCGGCCGTGATCTTGCAGGCAAGCGGCGACAATTTCGCTGGCGCTGGCGCTATGCTGGTTGACCAGGACGACCATTGGGAAATCGGGCAAGGTGCTGCGGGACGTGGCGGAGTAGCTTTCCGCATAGTCGCGGCGCCGGACGGAAACAATCAGGCCCTCACGAAGGAACAAGTCGGAAAGCTCGAGCGCCGCGTCGAGCAGCCCGCCCGGATCGTCGCGCAAATCGAGCACGAGCTTTTCCATGCCTTCTTCGAGCAGTTTCTGGAGCACTCGGCGTAAGTGGGCAACGGTTTCGCGCGAGAAGGCGTTGACCCTCACGTAGCCGATTTCGGGGTGGTCCTCCAGGGTGAAGTTCCAGGTACCGTCCGGATTGCGTGTATCGCCCAGCACGGTGTCGATGGGGATCCTGCGGCGGCGGATCACCATTTCGACCGGCTCGGACTCATCGGCGTGTAGTACCTGGAGTGTGACGCTGGTGCCGGGGCTGCCTCGCATGAGGCGCACGGCATCGGCAAGCGAAAGGCCATGCGTGGCGCGGCCGTCGATGTGCAGAATACGATCGCCGCCGCGGATGCCGGCGTGGTAGGCCGGCGTCCCATACAATGGGGCAACGACGCGAAGCTGCCGGGTTTTGGGGTCTTGGGAAACCTCCATGCCGACGCCGCCGAACTCCTGGTTCAGCGTCTCGGTGAAATGGTCGATATCGCCGGCCGAAATGAACCGGGAATAGGGGTCGTTGAGCTTCTCGACCATGCCTTCCATGGCGCCCTCGAAAAGCTCGGCGTTGTCGACCGGCTCGACGTAGCGGCGCTCGATTTGCCGCATCGCTTGGACAAGGGTCCGCCCGTACCGGTTCGTCTCGACCCGCTGATGGCAAACAATGGCCGTCAGCGCTGCTGCCAGCAACACCTTGAGATTGCGAGGAGGCATGTGCCTAACGCTTTGAGAACTGGGTTCCACGGCGTGCGCCGCGAAGTCCGTACTTCTTGCGTTCTTTCATGCGGCCGTCGCGGGTCAACAGCCCGCTGTCGCGCAATGCGTGCTCGAGTTCCGAGTCGAACCGATTCAAGGCCCGAGCGATACCGAGTTTGCATGCGTCGGCCTGGCCGGTCAGCCCTCCACCGCTGACGCGAACGGTAACGTCGACCCGCTCGCGCACACCGGTTTGCTCCAGAGGCGCCACGACGGCGTTCTGCTGCTGAAGATTGGGAAAGAACTCTTCCAGGGCGCGCTCATTGATGACGATTTTTCCGTCGCCGGGCCGAACGCGCACGCGGGCAACCGAACTCTTGCGGCGGCCGGTGCCCAAAAAATCTTGTGTGGCCGTGGTCATAAATCGCTATGCTGTTTCAGGGGGATATGTCCGTTAGGTCCCGCCTTCCGGCCGGGACAAACAACTCGCTATTTTCGCTTGGATCCCAGTTCGATGGTTTCGGGCATTTGGGCCTGGTGCGGATGCTGGCTGCCGACGTAGATTTTCAGCTTTGAGAGCATCTTCCGGCCCAGCTTGTTCTTTGGGAGCATGCGCCGGACGGCCTCGTGCAGGATCAACTCGGGCCGCCGTTCGAACCGGCGCGCGGCCGTTTCGCTGCGCAGCCCGGGGTAGCCGGTGTACCAGGTGTAGGTCTTCTGGTCCCATTTCTTGCCGGTGAAGGTCACCTTTTCGGCATTCACGACGACCACGAAGTCACCGGTATCGAGGTGCGGGGTATAGGTAGGCCGATGCTTCCCCATAAGGCGCATCGCAATGTCGCTAGCCAGCCGGCCGACCACCCGGTCCGTCCCGTCAACCAGCCACCATTTGGCTTCGACGTCGCCCGGTTTGGCTATGTACGTCTTCTTAAACTGAATTGTCCAGTCTCTGCGGAAACTCTTACTTCGCCTGGGTTGTGCTTCAGGCGAGCACAGGCAAACCCGTAATCTACCTGCGGCGAAACGGCTTGGCAAGCCGGGCCCCACTATTTTTTTGGTGTTTCCGTTCTCGGTGCAAATGGCCCTTGGTTGAAAAGCTACAGAGGGGGAGTATCTACTGCCTTTGAGTGGCATGCACCGAGGAAGGGAAGGGCCCTCGCTCCCGGATATGGGCCGACTCTCCATTCATTCGGCCCGCGTACCCACGACAGATAAGTCGAAAGACACCTCTCCAAGTAAATACACTGATCCAATTCGTGGGGGTTTTCTTTTGCCCGCCGCCATGCCATAATGCGTCCTCGAAACAGAATCAGCCTCGTATTCCACGGCGGAGAACGGCAAAGGACCATGATTGTTGCAGTCCTGAAGGAGTCATTTCCGGGTGAACAGCGCGTCGCGCTGGTTCCGGCCAGCGTGCCCTCGCTAACGAAGGCCGGCATGGACGTACGTGTAGAAACGGGAGCGGGAAGCTTTGCCGGCTACCCCGACGAGCAGTACGTCGCTAAGGGTGCCCAAATAGCCCAAAGTCGCAACGAGCTGTTCGCTGCCGACGTGCTGCTGAGCGTTCGCACCGCCGGTGCCAACCCGGAAGCCGGCAAGGCCGACCTGGCACATTTGCGTCCCGGTCAAACAGTGATTGGCATGGCCGATCCGTTGGGCACGGCCCAGGCGGTACGCGAAATGGCTGATCGGGGGGTTACCTTGTTCGCCCTGGAGTTGATGCCCCGCATCACCCGCGCGCAGAGCATGGACGTACTTTCGGCGATGGCCACGGTGGCCGGCTACCGGGCTGTGTTGCTCGGGGCCCTCGCGTTGCCCAAAATGTTTCCTATGTTGATGACCGCGGCGGGAACGCTTTCACCGGCGAGGGTGTTCATTGTGGGGGCGGGGGTGGCCGGGTTGCAGGCCATCGCCACGGCGCGGCGGCTCGGGGCCGTGGTGTCGGCCTACGACGTCCGCTCGGCCGTGAAGGAGCAGGTGCAAAGCCTCGGCGCCAAGTTCGTCGAGTTCCAGCTCGAGGCCGGCAACGCCGAAGATCAGGGAGGCTACGCCCGGGAGATGGACGAGGAGTTCTACCGCAAACAACGGGAGATGATGGCCCGCGTGCTGGCTGAAACCGACTTGGTCATCACCACCGCCGCCGTGCCGGGCAAGAAGGCGCCCACGCTGGTCACCAAAGACATGGTGGCTGGCATGCCGGTCGGGTCGGTGCTGGTCGACCTGGCCGCTGAACGCGGTGGGAACTGCGAATTGACTCAGCCCGGGAAGACGATAACCGAGGGGAACGTGACGATCCTGGGACCGACCAACCTTCCCTCGGAGGTCCCCTATCACGCCAGCCAGATGTACGCGAAGAACATCACCACGTTTCTGCTGCACCTCGCGAAAGACGGCCAACTGAACCTCGATCTTACGGACGAAATCACCCGCGACACGCTTGTCGCCCGCGACGGAAACGTCGTCCACCGTCGTGTGTGCGAAATACTGGAGATAGAGCCGCCGGCGTCTGCCGGTGAAACCACTGAGGAGCAATCGACATGAGTGCAACTTCGTTGATCGTATTGGCCGCTGAGGCCGGGGGCGGGGCGGCCGATCAGGGGTCGCTGCCTTTGCTTGCCGCGCTGACGGTCTTCGTACTGGCGGTCTTCGTGGGGTTCGAGATCATCACGAAGATTCCGCCCACCCTGCACACTCCGTTGATGTCGGGCAGCAACGCCATTTCCGGCATCACGCTGGTTGGCGCGCTGCTGGCCGCGGGACATGGAAACCAGCCGGCCGTGGCCATTCTAGGCACGCTGGCCGTCATCCTGGCAACAATCAACGTGGTGGGCGGTTTCCTGGTGACCAATCGCATGTTGGAAATGTTTCGCCGCAAACGCACCTGAGGGACGCCGGCGCGGCCGAGGGTCGCGTCCCGACTCGCTTGTACCAGCTCTGACGATGATTTCCCCCGAAAACAACCGCCGCCACCGAAGATCGCGGCTTCACGACTGAGGAATCCATGGACCGAACAACGATTATCGCACTGGCGTACCTGATTGCGGCTGTTCTCTTTATTCTTGGGCTCAAGGGCCTCACCCACCCACGAACCGCCGTGCGAGGAAACCTGCTCGGCGCCACCGGCATGCTGGTGGCGGTCCTGGCCACGCTGATTCACCAGGACATCATCGGCTACGGGCTGATCATCACCGGGCTGGTCATCGGCGGCCTGATTGGCGCGGTGCTGGCGGTGAAGATCGAAATGACCGCCATGCCGGAACTGGTGGCCTTATTCAACGGGTTCGGCGGCGGAGCGAGTGTGTTCGTGGCGGGAGCCGAACTCGCCCGGCCGGAGGCGCGCGACCTCATGGCCGCCGCCGGGTGGGGCGCTCCGGTTTTCAACGAGTCGATGATCGCCGCGTTCCTTGCCGGCCTGATCGGAGCCGTCACATTCTGGGGCAGCCTGCTGGCCTTCTGCAAGTTGCGCGAGTTCAAGAAATTCAAGAAGCCTTGGGTATTCCCGGGCATGCAGGCGCTGAACGTCGGCCTGGCCGTCTTGTGCGCGGCGCTGCTGGCCGGTGCGCTGATGTGTCCCGCTCCGGTCGGCGTGTATTGGACGCTGGTCATCGTGGCGTCGGTGCTGGGTTGGTTTCTGGTGAATCCGATCGGCGGCGCCGACATGCCCGTGGTCATCGCCTTGCTCAACTCCTACAGCGGCTTGGCAGCGTGCGCCACGGGGTTCGTGTTGAGCAACTCGGTGCTCATCATTGCCGGGGCGCTGGTCGGTGCGTCGGGGCTGATCCTGACAAACATCATGTGCAAGGCGATGAACCGATCGCTGGGAAACGTGCTTTTTGGGGTGCTGGCGCCGGGGGCGGCCGATGCCACGGCTGACGAGGTGTACGGCGGCCGGGTGAAGGCGACCTCGGCCGAGGAAGTGGCCATGCTTTTCGACAACGCCCGCCGCGCCGTCATTGTGCCCGGCTACGGCATGGCCGTGGCGCAGGCGCAGCATGCGGTGCGCGACCTGGGCGACCTGCTGGAAGGGCGCGGCGTTGAGGTGGAATACGCCGTGCATCCGGTGGCCGGCCGCATGCCGGGCCATATGAACGTGCTGCTGGCCGAGGCCGAGGTGCCGTACGAAAAGCTTCAGGAAATGGATGCCGTCAACCCGAGCTTCGCACAGACCGACGTCGTGCTGGTCATCGGCGCGAACGACGTGGTCAACCCCGTGGCGCGCGACCCCCGCAGCG
>SKZG01000440.1 GCA_007127495.1 Planctomycetales bacterium | reverse complement strand
GCGCGGTGAAGAGCCCTTCGGTTTCCATGGGGCTCACGTCGCGGCCGGTCAACGACGGTTCGCCAGTTGCCGGGCCGGCGGCGTCGCGGCCTCGGGGGATCAGTCCCAGGTCAATGGCCGCCGCGCTCATGGTGGTGCGTTTCACCTCGAACGCGTTCGGCCCGGCACTGGAGTCGACCAGGGTGATGCCGTTGCCGACCTCGGCGAGTCGGGCTTCGAGTTCGCCGGGCGCCAGCGCGTTGATGTGGTCGATGACTTGGCCGATGGTCGCCAGGCCGCTGACATCGACTTCCAGCGGCTCCTCGCGGCCGGCGATGGCGATGGTGAAATCGACCCCTTCCGCCGTGTGGACGCCGCGGCCGTAGTTGAGGTTATCCAGGCGGGTTTCGCGGGTGAAGGTGCGCAGGCCGAGTTGGCTTGCCGTATTGCCGCCGTTCTCGCCGATCATGAAATCCGTGCCGCTCACGCGGGAACGGAGGTTGATTCCGGTTTGCGTCGCATTGACTTCCGCAAGTAGGCCGGCGCCAAGGCCGTTCAGCGTATTGAGGAGGTCCTCGACGGTCCTGGCCGTGGTGAAGGCGACGGTGTAGGTTTCGTTCTGGTTTACGATGTGCAGGCCGTGGTGCCGGTCGAACGGCGCGCCGAAGCCCTCGGCGGTCGTGGCGGCGACCCCGGCCTGAACCCGGCCACGGCCCCCCTCGACGTCGTCGAGACGATCGACCATGGCGGTGTAGGGGACGTCGTCGCGGGCGTTGACGGCGTCGATCACGTTCGCGGCGGTGGAACTGCCCTCTCGGATGTGGATCACCATGGTCGGCGGCTGGTCGGGATCGTCGGGCACGCCGGGGTCGTATGCGATCCACTCCTGCCCGCCGAGGATGTCCGGATCGTCCTCGATGCGGATCTTCAGGCCATTCAGGTCGAATCCGCCGGCCGTCCGTTCGCCGGGTTCGTCGGCCACGAGGCGGATGTCGTTGTCCGTGCCCATCGAGTGCAGGACGGCCCACGCGCGGCCGCCGAGGATATCGTCGAGCGACGTCGTGGGCCTGAGGATCGGATCGAGGTCGCGCCCTGTGATGGGGTGCAGTCCCACGCCGATGTCCTGGAGGATTCCCAATTCATGTGCCACGGTGCCTCCACCGACCTCGTGGATGGACAGGTTGCCCTCGGTACCGGCCAATTGGACTCTCAGGCGGTCGCCGGTCACCTCCACGAATAGTTGGCGGCCGGCGGGCGGATTCGCCTTGAGCAGGGCGGCGATGTCGCCGATGGTTTCCGCGGAACTCAAATCGATGGTACTGACGTTCGAGCCGTCGGAAATCCGAATGCTCCCCTTGCTCATACCCCGGCCGCCGCGCAGGTCGGTGAGCCGGGTATCGTGCGTAAGGCGCGGGTTCAGATCGACGGTTCCAAGCACCGGTTCGCTCAGGGCGCCGAACACCTCGGCGCCGTGCAGGTTGGTGGGGACGAGCAGGTCGACGTCGGCGAAACTGTTCATCCGGCCTTCGTTTCCGTCGTAACGGATCGCTCCCTCGGCCAGCGACGCGAAGGGGCGCAGCGACGTATGGGTTCCGGCGAACAGATACCGGCCTCGAAAGCGCTGGTTGGCCGTGTCGGTCAACTGCTGGATGGCCTGGCCGACCTGCTGGGCCGCGGCCCGCCGCTGGTCGTCGGTGGCCAAAGTACCGAGCACACTCAGCGCCGTGCCCCGCACCTCGGCCATGTTGTTCGCAACATTCCCCAGCGCGACGTCCGTGTTGCTGAGGTAGGACTGGTTGGTGGTCAGATTGGACGCGAGTTGCGTTTTTCGTTCGAGCAGTCCTTGCAGGCTCATCACGCGCATGGCGGCCACCGGGGCCTCGCTGGGCAGTTCGAACCGCCGGCCCGTGCTCAATTGCATTTGAAGCCGGAACATGGCGCTTTGGTCGGACTGCACCTGGTTGAGCAGGCGCTGCCGGACGAACAAGTCGCTCACCCGCGTGGTCGGAATGCCGATGATGGATGCCATAGCCGCATGTGGAGCGAAACGTGGTGTCTTTCGCCCTCCCCCCGTCCCTTTTTTTTGACTAAATACCGACCAGCAGGCCGAACAGCTCGTTGACCGTGGCGATAAACCGCGCCGATGCGGTGAACGAGTGCTGGTATGCGAGCATTTTGATGGCTTCTTCGTCCAGGTTGACGCCGCTGGTGGCTAAGCGTTGGCCGCGCAGGGTCATCTCGAACACTTCGGCGCCCGCCGCGTCGGCATTGGCCACGGTGGCACCCTGTGTGGTTTCGGCTACCAGGCGTTCGTACAGGCCACCGATCGAGGCGCCGTTGCGCGAGGCGATGGGCCGGTCCATGAATCGGGCCAGCTCGACGGCGATCTCCGTGTCGTTGCCGACGCCGTTTTTGGAGGCGGCGAACTTGGCGGGGTCGTTCCGGACGTCGGCGTTGACGCCCATATCGCGAGCCGAGGTGCCGGTGAAGAACGTCGCCACCCCCAAGGCGGCCAAAACACCGCTGGTGTCGCCCGCAAACGCAATCTGCTGGTCGGCCGCCTGACTGGCGATGACCAGCTTCCGGTCAAGCGTGATCTCGGCCGCCACGCCGTCCACGGCGTTGAGCATGTCGCGCAGATCGGCAAGGGTGTTGTCGTTGTTTCCCAGGCCGTCCAGATCGATCTGGATATCGGTCGTTTGGGTAAGCTTCGTTTGGGAGTTATACACCATGACCTGAAAGGCGCCGTTCCGGGGCGTGAAGGCCAGGCCGGCCTGACTGAGCGGCACGTCGACGTCGTCCACGGCGTATACGCCCGTCACCCGGTCAAACGCGTTGAGCCCCTGGCCGCTGGTGTAAACCTTGTTGAACTCGAAGGTGAAGGTACGCGCGAAAGCGTCGAGGTCGTCAGCGAACGCGCCGAGGACATCGTCGCGTGCGGCAAGCAGGCCGTTCAGTTCTCCGGAGGCCGGGTTCAGGGCCGCGTCCGTGTCTTTCAGGTGGATGTTGGCGACGGTCATGCCGCGGTCGTTCGACTGAACGACTTCCACCTCGCGGCGGGTGCCCTCGAAGACGAGGTAATCGCCGCCGCGGTATATGGTCACTCCACCGCTGGGCTGTTCGATCACGCGAATATCGATCAGCTTCGCCAGATTCTCCAGGGCATGGAGCCGCTGGTCGCGAAGGCCGACGGCGTCGCTGGCCGAGGCATTGCCGCCCTCGGTCTCGGCGATCCGTACGTTGAGCTGGCGCACCTCCTCGAGAAGACGGTTGATGTCGCTTGCCATGTTCGCGACGCGGTTGTTCACATCGCGGCGCAGTTCCTGGGTGCGCGCGGCCATCCGGCTGATGTCTTGGGTGAGCGTGACGCCTTGAAGGACGGCCAGATTGCGGACCGAAACGTTTTCCGGTTGATTGAGAACCTCGTTGATGGCGGCGAAGAACTTGTTCATCGACGTGCTCAGGTCGGTATCGCTCAACTCGCCGATGATCGACTCCAACTGGGAATACGTATGCTGGAGCGTCGCGGTGCTGCCCTGATCGCTCACGGCGCCGCGCAGCCGCTGTTCCAGGAAATGATCGAGCTTCTGGACGACGGCCGTCACCTGCACGCCCATCCCGAGCAGAAGGCCGCCGTGCTTTTGGGTTGGGGCCGGAGTCAGGACCACTTCTTCGCGGATGTAGCCGGGCGTGTTCGCATTGGCGATATTCTGTCCGACCACCTGCAAGGCAATTTGGTTTGCCCGCAGCGTGTTCGCCGCCAACCTGATAGACCCATAAAGCGAAGACATGGTGGGGTTGCCCCGTTTTCCTGCACTGCGCCGACCGTCTAGGCTGCCCTGTCAACCAGGGCACCGCTCGCGCGAGATTTATCCTCTTCTGAATATGTCGGCTGCATCTGCCCGCCAGTCGCAATAATCTCCAGCATATGCGAAAGATGGAGCAGGCTGCGTTGGACGGCCACCCAGTGGGCAAGGCTGTGGTGCTGCAGCAGGCGGGCGTTGGATTTCGCCTGCGCGACTTTGGGATGCCAGCGGTGCCGCCATTCGGCGGGCAGCGCGGTGCTGAGGGCCTGGATGCTCTCGGAGGGAAGCCCCTCGCGCCGGGCCTCCTCCAGCAGGGCCTCGCGCCGCTGCACGCAGGTTTGCAGCGATTCGACGAGCTGTTGCTCCTCGGCGGCCAGGGCGTCCAGCCCGTCGGTGTCGGAAGCGATCAGCATCTCGCGCTTCTTGCCGAGCAGTTTCAGAAAACCGTCCTGTACGCCCAGCAAGTCGCCAAGCATCGTTGCGAGTTCCAATTCCCAGTTTTTGGGCATGCCAGGCGTCCCGTATGGTTGAAGAATGTAAAGTCGTGGTAGCAAGAAAGCCAAGGGGGAAGATTCGGGGGGTTACCGCCGGCCGGTCGACCACAATGCGTACATGGGCCCGAAAAACTGCTCGCCCGCTGAACGGCTCATCTTCTGAGCGAGCACCTGGTCCAATTGCTGCGTGAACACTTCCTCGGCACGACCGCCGTGAAAGTACGCTGGTTTATCGATGGTCCGGCGCATCGACTTGAGCAATTGCCCAAAAAGCAATTCGCCGAGGATTTCCTGAAACGTTTCCTTCGTATCCGAGTCGTTCGGACGGGCCGGCTCGGAAAAGTGCGGCTCGGCAGGCGCTCGAACGGTGTCGAATGCGGCTGGTGTGGGGATCGATACGTTCATAAGCTTCGTCCTTTTCAGGCCCTTCCATTTCGGCTCTTTCGTTTCCAGGTGCAGGCCACGCTAATGTAGTAGGCACACGCCGTGTGCCGTCCTTGACACCAAGGTTGCCTGCACCGAGAAACGGAAGAGCCTCCATTTCCCAGTGCCGGTGGCTGCAATGGAACGGGCAGGCACCGTGCGCCGTTCCGCGGGAGCTTCAGCCGGCGCCCCGGCAACGCAGGCGCCCGCCTCACTCAATAATCAACTTTCCGTACAGCTTGCCGTTGCGGTGCAGGCCCTTGATGATCTCAATCACCTCGGTGCTGGGCACGTGCATGGCGTTGAGTGCCTCGACCATGGCTTTCAGCCGGGGGACCGCGGTTTCCGCCGGGTCGAGCGCCACAAAGCTCCCACCGCCGGCCGCTGCCGGCCCGGCTTCGATCACGATGTTCTTGTGCGAAACCACGACCGGGCCGATCTGCACGTCGCCGCCGATGACGATGCTGCCTGCACGCTCGTTGATGACCACGCGCGGCTCCGTGGCCGGTTGCACCAGGGGAAGCCGGAGTACGAGCGAAACGAACAGGACGGGGTCCTCGCGATAATGCTCGGGGATGACGACTTCGACATTTTGCGGATTGACGGCTCGCGCCAGCGGCAGGTTGCCCGTACCGAAACCCAACTGGCCGTTGATGGTTTCCACAACTTCCTGCGCCGTGCCGAAGCCGGCGTGGTTCTCGTCGAGGACGAGCGTGATTCTGCCGTCCTTCGTGAAAGCGTTGAAGAAATCGGCTTCCAGGCGCGCGCCGCCGAATACCCGGCCGGTCGTGAGCATGTTGTCGGCGTCGACTGTAATGGGGCCTTCGGCAAAGCCGTAAACGCGAGGATCGCTCCGGTCCGGGCCTACCAGCGGCGTGAGGAACAGCCGGCCGCCGGCAAGGCTTCGGGCCGCGCCGATCGAGGCGACCGTACAGTCGATGCGGTCGCCTTGCCGCGCACCGGCAGCGGGTATGGTGGCGGTCACAACCACCAGCGCCACGTTCTTGGCGTCCTTGAGTTCGCCCAGCCCGCCCGGACCGAGCTGCTCGCCCAGCACGCTCATGAGCTTTGCGAGGCTTCGCATGGTGGGCTGGTAGTTTCCGCCGTCGCCCTTACCGTCGAGCCCGACGACGATGCCCAGCCCCTGGAGCGTATTCTCCTCCTGCCCCTTCACGCGGCAAATGCTCTTGAGCATGGTGGTGGTCGGGGCCGCGTTGCCTTCGGCCATGGGCCCCAAGGCAAGTGCCGCAACCAATCCGCAAACGACCATGGTTCTATTCATCGCCCTGGTGTCCCTTTATGACGGAGGCGTTCACCGCACGGAGTTCCCTGCGCACCTCAAAACAACTGAAACTTGTCGAGAAGGGTCTGGACCCACCCGCGACGGTATCCGTCGCGCACGTGCCCCGACTCGCGCTTGACGATTCGCAGGTCGGCCACGGCCTCGCTCCGCACCGTGTTGGTTTGCTGGTTGAGGTCTTCCGGCCGCACCTCGCCGCTGAGCGAGTACTCCCACACCTCGTTGTTGTTGCGTATGTAGCGCGTTCCCTCGACCACGAGGTTGCCGTTCGGGCGGATATCAGCCACGGTCACCGCCACGCGGAAGATCATCGAGTCGCGGCTTTCCAGTTGCGAGTCGGCTCGGTATTTCTTGTCGATCTGGCCCTTGATGCGCGGGGCGCCGGCCGACTGCGGGTCGGGGAACATGGTCATGTTGCGGAGCAGCACCCAGTCGCTCAGTACGGCGTTCAGGCTGGCATTCTTGCGGCGATCGATTTCCCCCTCGCTGATCACCACCGACTTTTCGTCGACCAGTACGGTGAGGATGTCGTGCACGCGGATCGGTCGCGGCTCCGGCGGAGGCTCGAACATCCAACTGGCCCGATCGAGTGTCAGGCCCGACTGCCGGCTGTGCCGGAACAGGCTCGAATCCTGCCCCGAGGCCGGCAATGCAACGAGCACGGCCAACGCGGCCAGCGCGGCGCCTTGTCGCACGGAACGGTGTGTCGTCGAACAATCCTTGAGCATGGTTTATGATCCTTGTTGTCGGGGGCAGTCTCTCGGGCCATGGGGCCCGACAGGATACGCTCAACTAACGAATGGCTCCCAAGGGTCCCGAGGAATCGGCCGCGCGGGCGGCGCGGGCGAAGACCTCCACCTCGCGAACCCCGCATACACGGGCGAAGAACACTTCGCGGGTATCGAGCGATTCGACGGCCACGAGCATGCCTTCGCTGCCTTCATCGCGGGCGCGTCCCTGGGTACGAATACGAATTCCCGCGGCATGGGCATACACGGTGACGATCTCGCCGCGGCGGACGTATACCGGCGCTTGGACGGCGTCGGTGGTCAGGATCCTGCCCGCCGCAACCGCCCGCGACGTCTCGCGGCCAATCGCTTGCTCCAGGCTGTACAGCGCGTTGGGATGCTCCTCGGCCGTGCCGGCATGGCGCAGTTCCACGTCGTCGGGCCGAAGCAAGATGCCGCGTGGGAGCGATCGGGAAGCCACGACGATGGAGGCGGGAATCGACACCCGCGCCGCCAGGTCGGCCTGCTGGGGGCCTTCCGGAGTTGTCAGGCTCAACTGAAAGTGTTGCACCCCGACCCACGGCGCCTGCCCGCCGGCCACGCGCAACTCGGTGGCCGGATCAGCCAAAGCTTGCACAAGCGCTTCGGGCAGTTCCAGGTCGATGAGCCAGGGGGTTTCCACGGCCACGCGCGAGCCCAGGTAGGTTTTCAGCGCCTCGGTAATGCGTGCATGGGCGCGCCTCGCGTGCGCCGCCGTGGTCGCCGGTTGCCCTGGAGCGGCGGCCGGCGCGGTCCCCGCAACCACGATTTGGCTCGCACCCGTGAAACGGTGCTCGGCCAGGTTCACCCCGCGCAAGATCAGCAGGTCGTGCAACTCGCGTGCCCGGACGAAGCGTTCGCGGCCGGGCGGCGGCGAAGGAAACAGTTCGAGCTTGCGAAGGCGTTCGGCCTCGCCGGCGGCGGCGGCGATGACGTCGGCCAGGTCGCCCAAGGTGGTCATGGCCCCGGCCGGCGCCGCATGACGGTTCAGCCGGATTTCCGCCGCCTGGGTCCAACAGCGGCCGCCCAGCACCGCCAGCACGACGGCGAGGCTCAGCATGGATCGGGTCATGTCGAATGGATGGGCCATCAGAATCGCCTGAGGTTGGCAACGATTTGGAGGACTTCATCGCCGGCCTTCACCGCCTGCGAGTTCAACTCGAACGCGCGTTGGGTCAGAATCAGGTCGATCAGTTCGTTCACCGGCTCGACGTTCGATCGCTCCAGGAAGTTCTGCCGAAGCATGCCGATGCCGTCTTGGCCCGGGTTGCCCAGGGTGGGCGCTCCGGAGGCGTCGGTTTCCGCATAAAGATTCTCGCCGAGTTTCATGAGCCCTTGCGGGTTCACGAAGTAGGCGAGTTCAATTTGCCCCACTTGCGAAAGCTGCTGATTGCCCGGCTGACGCACCGAGACGATCCCCTCCGGCGTGATGACAACGTTGGTGGCGTCTTCGGGAATGGTAATGGCCGGCTCGATCAGTCGGCCGATCCCGGCCGAACCGACCACCAGGTTCCCGTTGGCGTTTTTGGACCAGTTTCCGGCGCGGGTGTAGTAGGTATCGCCGGTCGGGTCCAGCACCTGGAAGAGCCCGCCGCCTTCGATGGCCACGTCGAGTTCGCCCCCGGTATGGTCGAAGGCGCCCTGGGTGAAATTGCTTTGCACGCTTTGAATGCGTGTCCCCAGGCCGATGTGGATGCCGGTCGGCGTGTACTGGCCGGTGGTATCTTCGGAGCCGGGCATTTTCTCGTGCCGGTAGAACAGGTCTTCGAAGTTGGCGCGGTCCTTCTTGAACGCGACGGTTTCGAGGTTGGCCAGGTTGTTGGCAATGACGTCGAGCTTCGTTTCCATCGCCGTCATGCCGGTTGCGGCGGTGTACAGTGCTTGAATGGCCATGTGCGATCCGAGAGGAGGGTTTGGGGGAACGAGTAAGTGATGACTGAGCTTGTAGCCCGATGACTGAGCTTGTAGCCTGACGGCTTCGGACTTCTATACCTTGAGTACGCGATTGACCAATCCGCCGAGCATTTGATCCTGAGCCTTCATCAGGTTGATATTGGCTTCCAAGATGCGCGATGCCTCGACCATGGCGGTCATCTCCGAGGTCGCCTTCACGCTGGAACCTTCCAGGTAACCGGCCGCCACGCGCCGCTCTTCCGGGGGCACGGGCTGGGGGTCGGCAAGCGGGCGGAACAGGTTTTCCCCCACCTTTAGCAACTGGGCGTGCGAATCCGGGCGCACCAACGCAAGGTTCTGCACGGTGCCCAACTGCCGCAACGCCCCTTCGGGAGTGACTTCCCAGTTTGGATCGAGCGGGTTCAGCACGATCGGCGCGCCGGCATCGCTCAAGACGGCATAGCCCTGCTGGGTGCGCAGTTCGCCGTTTGCCGCCACGAGGAAGTTCCCTGCCCGTGTCAGATGCTGCTCCCTGTCTTTCTCGACCACGAAAAAGCCGTCGCCCTCGATAGCGAAATCCGTCTGCTTTTGGGTATGCCGTACAGGACCCTGCGCGAAGACCGTTTGCGTAGCGAGGAACTCGACCCCTCCGCCGACGTCTTCCAGATGGCCTTCGCCCGGCGGAACAAGCCCTTGCTCAATCGCCGCGGCATAGCGTGCCTGAAACACCGCCAATTCGCGTTTGAAGCCTACGGTGTCGACATTCGCCAGATTGTTGGCGATCACCTCGAGCCGTTTGCTTTGGGCATGAGCCCCCTCGGCCGAAATATAGAAGCCGTATGGCATCGGAGTCGGGTTGGCACAGGTCGCCCCCCTGCGCTGCGACGTCCCGGCGGGACGCTCGTGTCGGGATGCGATAAGCAATCGGCGTGCCGGAAACGGCACGGGCGCGAAAAGACCTCGATGCAATGCGCGGAACCTGTTGCAGGAACAAGACTTACAGAGCACTCGACGTGCTGCCCGCGGCGCGGCGGCCCCGGTTG
>SKZG01000339.1 GCA_007127495.1 Planctomycetales bacterium | reverse complement strand
CGTCGGCCGCGCGCCGAAGCTTACGGCCGCCTGGCAGCAGATGGGGCGCATGGAGTTTACCCGGGCTTGCTTCCGCCACGCGCGCAAGGCGAACCCCGAGGCCCTGCTGCTCATCAACGATTACCGCACCGATGCGGCCTACGAGCGCGTGGTCGCGCAACTGGTCGACGGCGAAGGTCAGCCGCTGTACGACGTGATCGGCATCCAAAGCCACATGCACGGCGGCACCTGGTCGAACCGGCATATTTGGGAGGTTTGCGAGCGGTACGCCAGGTTCGGCGTGCCGCTGCACTTCACCGAAGTGACCATACTTTCCGGGCAACGGCAGTGGGAAGAACCCGCGGGTGGAGCTTGGCCGTCGACGCCTGAGGGCGAAGCCTACCAGGCGCGCGAAGTGGTCCGGTTCTACACCATGCTCTTCTCGCACCCGGCCGTCGAGGCGATCACCTGGTGGGACTTCAGCGACTTCGGCGCATGGAAGCGTGCCCCGGCCGGTTTCCTCCGCGCCGACATGACCCCCAAGCCGGCCTACGATGCGGTGAAGACGCTCATCAAAGACACGTGGTGGACCCGCGCGTCGCTCACCACCGGGCCGGACGGCGCCGCCGCGGTTCGCGGCTTCCTGGGCGACTACCGGCTCGTCGTTACCGTGGGCGACCGAACCGTCGAAACGACGGCCGTACTCGACAAGGGCGAGAATCGGTGGGTAGTCCGGTTCGAGTAAGACGGAGCCATCAGTATCGTACGCTGCTTGCCTACTTGCTTTCCAGTTCAATCACGCCGTCGAAGCCGGGAGGCGGGGTGCGGTTGTGGCGGGTGATTTGCAACGTGAGGAAGTCTTTCGCGCGGTCGCCGGCCGGAATGTCATGCAGTAGCTCAAACGCACGCGACCACGCGCCTGACAGAAAGGCGTCGAGCGCCGATTCATAGCAGGCAAGATGTTCGTCGGTAAGGTGCGGGTAGGCGGCCACGGGAGGCAGAAGCTCGCTCACCAAAACCGGGGTGGCGAGCCCGAACGGCCGGACCTTCGCCAGGCGACGGACGCGCGCAACCTCGCGCGGCACCTCGCTGCGCACCAACGCGGCCGTGGTCTCATCCAGCAGAATCGGCGCGTTGAGGCGACGGGTCATGCTCTCCAGACGCGAGGCAAGGTTCACCACCGGCCCGAACACCGTCACTTTCACCTGCTCGGCCGTTCCGAGCTTCCCGGCCACCGCGTTTCCGGTGGCAATGCCGATGCCGGCCCGGAAGCCGCGCAGCGCTTCCAAGTCGGCACGGATGGCCAGGGCGGCGCGGCAGGTTTTTTCCGTGGCGTCGGGCTGCGCGAACGGCCAGCCCCAGAAGCCCATGGCCGCGTCGCCCTGGAAGTCGCCCACCACACCGCCGCCTGAGCGGATGTGCCGCGTCATCACGCCCAGCGCCGTGCTCACCCGGTCGAGCAGGCGCAACAGTTCGCCCGCCGCGCGTTCCGACTCGCGCGAGAACCCCTGCAAGTCGCAAAACATGACGGTCACTTCCGCTTCGCGCGGCGCCAAAACGACCTCCGGGTCTTCGTGGGCCAACGTTTCGAGTACGATGGGCGCGAAGAACTGGCTGAGCGCCGCCTGCCGATGTTCCAGCAGCCGCATCTGCCGCAGCGCGCCCAGCATGGCGGCCACCAATTCGGTGAACTTCACATCTTCGCGCAGGTCGGTCGGGTCGGTGGAAGCGGGCAGCGTACTGCGCTCGGCCGTAAACCGGCCGGCAACGTACAGGGCCCAGCCGGGGCAGCCGCGGCCCAGTACAGGAGTGCAGAAGGCCCAATCGTAGTCGTCGCTGTGCGTGAATGAATCGGGTTGCAGGAAATCGGTGCCCCGCCACACGTGAAGCACACTCTGCCCGGAGCGCACCGCCTCGACAATCAGACCTTGGCTCGGGTGAAAATCAGACCCCACAGCCAGCCGCTGGTCCCAGTGAAGCACCCTCACGCCTTCAGCCGGCCCCGCCTGCTGAAGGTCGTCCGGAGGACCCTCGAAAACGCGCGGCGCGGCGGCCACTTCGAAGTCGTCGGTCCTATCGCGGGCGACATCGGCCACGGCCACCACGGCCGCCGCCTGCGCACGCGGCACACCGGCCAGCAGCATCGTCACCAGGCGTACAAACAGTTCGTAGTCGCCCGCCGCGCCCGAGATGACCTCGGGCAGCCGGCTGAGCACCTCGATGCGCCGGTCCGGGTTGCGGAACGGCACCTGGCGCAAGTACTGGGCGCTGAACGATTGCTGCTGCACCGGCCGGGGGGCCGTGGCGGTGAGGGTCACACGCTGGTCGGCCAGGGTGAACGTGGTTTGCCCGATGACGAAGTGCTCGCCGGGCTGCAACTCGAGCCGATCGGATTCCTGCCCGCGCAGGTAAACCGGGTTCCGCGCTTCGGGTTCGCGCCGGACTTCGAGGCGCCGCCCGTTCCAGCAAATGCGGACGTGGCGCCTCGATACCTGAGCGTCCCAAGGCACCGCCCACCCGGCGCCCGAGCGCCCCAGCAGCACGCTCTGACCCACAGACAGCGGGCGGCGCCACCGCTGTTGAGGTTCTTCGCCTTGTGCAATGAGGTCGGGCATTAGCAGAAGTCAGCGATGAGCACATTGAATGTTGGAAATGGCAACGACTCCCGTGGGGGGCCATCCATGTGGATCGACGCCTCTCGCGGGTATCCCGGACGGGCAGGATTCTCATCGCACCGAGCGTCGCGCTACGCATCTGGACCATCCGCCACCGCAACACTTCCATCCATGGGCACCGGTTGAACCGATTCCTTTGGCCGAGGTTGCTGCACCACGCGGTCGCCCAGTCGCGACTCGCGGTCCCTTAGGTCGCGGAAAATGGCATGGACGTCGTAATTAAATTTCGCAGCCAGTTCGTCACGAACGCGACGAACGGAAGCCACAATCGGATCGTCATACATGGTCAATATCCTCCAGTAGCTCCTCAGGCGTGCAAATCATCGGCATATTGAACCCGAGCCCGCTGCATACCCTCCGGACGCGTCCGGCAATTTGTGCATTCGCCAGATGTCGGCAATTCCATGTCAGAAGGTATTGTATACCATGGGCAGTGGCCACGGCAATATGCGCAGCATCGCGAACCGCCTTGTCGGGCAGGGCTCCGGCACTCACGATCGCTTGGGCTAGAGCCTCCGCATCGGAAGAAGCCTCCAGCACGCCGAGCGGCTTGATGATTTCGAGCCGTTTTGTGGCTTCGGATTGGTCACCGGCAGCAATCTCGTCCAAAACGACCTGTGATACCACGCACCGGAAGGCACTGCGCCGATGTTCCCACCAGTCGCGCGAAATCTGTTGATGCGCAGCGACAACCAAATCGCGAGACGGAAGGGCGACAAGATAGCTGATGACCGTGGTTTCTAGGTAGACCGTTTCCATGCCGCTAATTCCGATCAATTAGTCCGATATCCAATCCGATCACCCATACCATCAAGGTCAAGATGAACAATAGACCCAGATAAGTCAAAGCGATTTGGACGCGTTCGTCGGCCGGTTTGCCGCGGATGCCTTCGTATACGAGGAACACCATGTGCCCGCCGTCAAGCAGGGGGATGGGCAGGAAGTTGATCACCGCGAGGTTCGCGCTGAGCAGCGTGATGAACACGAGGAATTGCGCGAAGCCTTGGTAGGCGTAATGCCCCGCCGCACGCGCGATGGTAATAGGCCCGCCCAACTGCCGCGGAGAAATTTGCGTGCCGATGCGGCGCAGGAACAGGTACACCTGGGCCACCGAGTTGAGTGTTTCCCGCGAGCCCAGCACCAACGCTTCGCCCACGCCCCCGGCCCGCTGCAGGAAGAACGACGGCTCGAACATCAGGCCGCGGCCCGCCAGGTGAAAATCGTCCGCCGGCGCCGGCTCGAGCGTTATGGTGCGGCCGTCCTCGGTGGTCAGTACTACCGTGCTGCCCGGCGGCGATTGCTGGAGCCCAAAGAAGAACACCGGCCAGGCAGGCGCTTCGTCGGCAAACGTCACGGTCAGCTCCGACTCGCCGCGCCGTAGCTGCTCCGGGGTCAGGTCATCGGGCGGCAGGATGGTCGCTTCCGCAAACGCGTCGCCGGCCTGCAAACCGGCTCGCGCAGCGGGACTTTCCGGAACGACTTCGGCCACCCGTGCATGAACCTGGTAGGCAAGGCCCAGGACGGGCACGTCGAGCGGGTTGCCGGCCCCGGCGGGGATGGCCGCGCCGCGCACCGGACCCCCAACCACCTGCACGTCGCGCGGCGCCTCGTCCTCGCGATGCAGCGTGAGCGTCATGGCCTCACCGGTGCGCCTGCGCAAACGGTCGGGCAGCGTCATGGGATCGCCGGGCGACTGGCCGTCGACGGCCTCAAGGCGATCGCCCGGCCGGATGCCGGCCGCCGCGGCCGGCGAGCCGTCGCGCACGGCCGTGATGTCGCCCATCGTCATGACCAGGCCGAGGCGCCTCGCGGGGTTCGGCGCCACGGGAATCTCGACCGTTTCGGCCATGCCGGCCTCCGACGGCGCCCCATCGACCGCACGCTCGACCGAGAAGACCAGCTCCCGGTCAGGGTGCGCGGCAAGCAGCGCGTCGATCTGCGCGTAGTGTTCGATCTTCTGCCCGTCGATGGCCACCACGCGGTCGCCGAATTGGAAGGCAGGCTGGGCGTCGCGCGCCGGACTGCCCGGCTGGCTCGGATACTCGACGCCTGCACGCGCGGCGGTGTCGTCCGAAATGAGCCGGCTCGTGTACGGGTTGGTGATGCCGATGGTCGGCCGGCCGCGGTCGAGGTCGGGCCGGGTGCGCAGCTCGATGGGTTCGGGCTCGCCGAACCGTTCGACGGTGAACACGGCTTCCTCTTCGGCATCGCCCAGCGCGACCGCCTCCTGAAGCTCGCGGAAGGCGCTGACCTTCCGCCCGTTGATCTCCGTAATGCGATCCCCCACTTCGAAGCCCGCCTGCCAGGCCGACTCGCCGGCAATCAGGTTGCCGACGCCGCACTCGATTTGGCGCACGCCAATCCCGTATGCCACCACGGCGCAGAACAGCGCGAACACCAGGTTCATAATCACCCCGGCCGAAATGATGGCCATGCGTTGGGGGACACTTTTCGACAGGTAGCTGCGTGGGTCGTGCAGGGCCTTTTCCGCGGCCGCCACGTCGAACGGCTGATTGGGCGACGTGGGCGCGGGGTCTTCCGGTGCAGCGTTTTCCGTACCGTCCTGGGTAAAGACTCCCGACCCCTTTACATCGTGGCGCTTGGCGCGCTCGATTTCCTCGCGGAGGCGGGCGGGGTTGTCTTCCTGGCCGAGCATTTTGACGTAGCCGCCCAGCGGGACGATGCCCACCCCGTACTCCGTTTCGCCCCACCGAAACTTCAACAGCTTCAGCCCGAAAAAGTCGAACCCCAGGTAGAACTTCTCACACTTCACGCCGCACCATTTGGCCACGGCGAAGTGCCCCAGTTCATGCACGAAAATAACCAGCCCCAGAGCAATCGCCACCTGCAGGATGACGGTGAGCAGTCCGAGGTCCATGAAAGCGATCAGGCAGAAACCCAACGGGAAACCTCCTCCCTGGCCCAGCGGTCCAGGTTTACGAGTTGCGACAATGTAGGATTGGGGTCGTAGGTGTGTGCTTCCAGGGCACGGCGGCAGGCCGGCACAATGTGGCTCAGCGGCATGCGGCGGGCAAGGAAGGCGGCCACGGCGGCCTCGTTGGCCCCGTTGAGCACCGCGCCGGTCGTGCCCCCAGCCTCCGCCGCCTCCAAACCGAGCGCGAGCGCCGGGAAGCGGTCAGCGTCCGGCGGCTCGAACTCCAAGTGCATCGCCCGGCTGAAATCAAGCTTCGCCGCCACACCCTCGCACCGCTCCGGCCAAGTGAGCGCATATTGGATCGGCAATTTCATATCGGGCGGACTGAGCTGGGCGATGACGGAACCATCTATGTATTCTACCATGGAATGAACGATCGACTGCGGATGCACCACCACGCCAATCTGGCCCGGCCGGAGGTTGAACAGCCAGCGGGCTTCAATAATCTCCAGGGCCTTGTTCATGAGGGTTGCCGAGTCGATGGTAATCTTTGGCCCCATATCCCACGTGGGGTGTGCCAGGGCCTCCTCGACAGTTACTTGCCCTAGCCGCTCCGGTGGGAAGCCCCGAAAAGGCCCCCCGCTGGCAGTGAGCCATACCCTCCGGACCTCCTCGCGACGGCCCGCCTGCAATGCCTGGAAAACCGCGCTGTGCTCGCTATCGACCGGCAGCAGCGTGGCGCCGCGCTCGGTCGCCAGGCGGGTAACCAGCGGCCCACCCACCACGAGGCTTTCCTTGTTGGCCAGGGCGACCGTCTTCCCAGCCTCCAAAGCCGCCCAGGTACCGTGCAAACCCGCACTACCCACAATGGCCGACACCACCACGTCCACCTCCGCCCGCGCCACAACCTCGGCGACGGCATCCGGGCCGACCAGCAATTGCACCCCGTCGGGCAGGGCCGACCAATCGTGCCCACACGCGCCTTCGGAATCGGTGGCGATAATGAACTGCGGAAGCAGTTCCCGAGCCTGTGCTTCCAGCACGTCGAAGCTGGAGTGGGCCGAAAGCGCCAGCGGGCGTAACGTCCCACCCGAGGCGGCAATCACTTCCAGCGTGCTACGCCCAATGCTACCGGTCGAGCCCAGGACAACGATATTCTTGGAGCGGGCGGGCATGGAAGGGCTATGGGCGGTTGCGTTAGTTCACGGGAACTGCTCGACAGGGCACGGTTACAGCGATTGTAACTGCCTTAGAATGGACGTCAACCGGCACGCGGCGCGCCTTGCACTCGCCGCAGACCGTTTGCGGCCATCGTGACAACGGCATCTTGCCCGTGGAAAACCCGTGGCCAAGTTGCCCATGCGATGGCAAAAGCGCGATTTGCCCCGCGTCATGGAGAACGTGGCCTCATCCGCCCCACCGCCTCGACGAGCTTCGCCGGACCGTGGCGGAGGACGTCGCAGGCGGGCAGTTCGAGTTCGTCCTCGACGCGAGCGCATTCGGCTTCGAGCTGCGCGTCGGTGAATCGGCGTCCGTTCACGGCCACGCCGATCACCCGGCCCGGATGCACGATGCCGGCCGTCTCCTCATAGTATTGCACCGTGCGGCGCGGCGTCGGCAGTGGAAATCGTTCCATGCCGTGAACCGACGTACGGCCCATCTCGTACACCAGCACCATGCCGTCCGGCCGGATACCGTGCAAGAGACTCATGGTTACGCCGGAGTACCGGGGATGGAACAAGCTTCCTTGCCCTTCGACCACCACCACGTCGTGGTGTTCGTTGGCACGAACCAGTTTTTCCGCCGCGCCGGCCACGAAGTCGGAAATGACGCGGTCCACGGCGCAGCCGCCGCCGGCAATGAGCATGCCCGTTTGGCCGGTGGCGACGAACTGGGCGTCGATACCCACGTGCCGGAGCCCGCCGGCCAGTTCAACCGCGGCCACCATCTTCCCGACACTGCAATCGTTGGCGATGGTGTGGATGCGCAGGCATTCTGCCCGGAATGGTTCGCCGGAAGCCACGTCCGATTCGTCGTTGTCGCGCAGGTCGACCAGAGCCGCGCCGTATTCCCCGGCGGCCGCGGTGAACTCGGCATCGTGCTTCAGCAAATCGTGCAGGCCGGAAACCACGGTCATACGACGGCGAATCGCGTCGAGCACCACGGGGCGCCAGCGGAGCGGCATCTTCCCGCCGGACGGAGCGATGCCAATGAGCAGCGTATTCGCGCCGCGGGCGTCGGCAAGGCGCCCGACTACCGGAATCGACCCACCGGCCCCGAGCACTTCGCCGGCCGTCTTCCCCGCCGACGCGGCATCGAGAACGGCCACGACCTCTTCCGGCTTGTAACGCACGACGCAAACGGCCGTCTTCGCAGCGTGCGAGTCGCTGTAACCGTCAGTGAGAATGACCATGCGCCGCGGAGTGTTCACCATCATAGCGCGTATGATAAAGCAGGCCCGCGAGTCCGGCAAGAGGCCCGTCAAGCTAGAGCCGATTGCAGGCAGCACCACCGATCATGGTCTTTGAACGCGCCGGGTCGCGGCGGGCCGATACGGGCGGCCGTCGTCGGCTTGGTCCGACAGCCGGCTTGCCATCTGCTGAAGCGCCGCGCGCATGTGCCCGATTTCCTCGACCCATCGGGCCTGCTGCAATTCCGCCTCGCGTTTCTGCTGCCCGAGCGCCTCGCGCATTTCCATCGCCCAGTTGCGCATCGCATCCAGTTCCAGCTCCATGGCAGCCCGCTGCTGTTCCCACTGCTGTTGTTGCCGGCGCAGGTCGGCAAGCTGCCGGTCGTACGACTCGCGCTGCGCCTTCTGGGCGTCCGATACCGCCTCGAGGCGGGAGAAGACGCCGGACAGAAGACCGGCGTACTCATCGTAAACTCCTCGAACCGTCTCCATCGCGTCATGCACCGCGCTGAAAGGTTCGATCTGGCTGACAGGATTCACAGACACGATACGAAGTCGACATTCCCGGTGCGTTGTCGAGGAAAAGTGGCTCTTCCGTTTCTCAGTGCAGGCCGCTTCATTGTAGTAGGCACACGCCGTGTGCCGTCCCCGAAACAAGGACTGTCTGCACTTAGAAACGGAAAAGCACGGCCCGACCGTTCCAAACCATTGGGCAAAAGAACTATGCCTAGATGTACGGAAGAGCCAATACAAGTCTAGGTCGGAAATCGGGCGAAAGCAAACGTTCTTCCGTCTCTAGGTGCAGGCCGTGATACTGTAGTACGCACACGCCGTGTGCCGTCCCTAAAAAAAGGGCTGCCTGCACTTCGAAACGGAAGAGCCCCAAAAAGTAAGCTACATTTGGCAAGAGCCGAATCCCGCGCGCCGGCCATGGACGCGGGGCGGCGTTTTACCTACACACCTTTCAAGGAGTTGTATCATGCACGACGAAATGCGAACGGGCGGGAATGACAGGTTTTCAGACGAGCTTCGCGCACTGAAGGACGAGTGGATGTGGTTCTTGGCGTTGGGCGTCGGCCTGATGGCCGTGGGAGTGGTCGCCATCGGCGCGGCCTTTATGGCAACGCTGGTTACCGTGGCCTTCTTCGGCGTCCTGCTGCTGGTGGGCGGTATTGCCCAGACGGTCAGCGCGTTCTGGTCGCCGCGGTGGCGCGGCTTGCTGGTTCACATGCTCACCGGCATCTTGTACCTGGTGGTCGGATACATCGTGATCGATAACCCGGTCGAAGCCGCAATTGCAATGACGCTTCTGATTGCCGGTTTCTTGATCGTGGTGGGTGTCTTCCGGATCGTCGTCTCGCTGTTTGAGCGCTTCCATAACTGGGGCTGGTGCTTGCTGAGCGGATGCATCTCGGCACTGCTGGGAATCATGATCCTGAAGCAGTGGCCCGCTTCCGGCGTCTGCGTGATCGGCCTGTTCATCGGCATCGAGATGGTGTTCAACGGCCTGGCATGGGTCATGATCGCCGACGGGCTGCGCCGCTTGGACCGCGCAGCGTAGGCGAGCCGAAAAAGGGAAGGAATCAAGCCGGCATGCGGGAAAGGCGAAACGGAACGGCGGCGCGCACGTTCTACGGGCACGTCACGGATTCGAAATCCGTGACGTTTCCTTTTTCGCGCCCTCCCCATCCCTACGGCATGCACGGTCCATCCACACCGGTGTGACGGCGAACTAGACCAGCGTGGCCGCCAGCATGATCCACTGGGCAT
>SKZG01000568.1 GCA_007127495.1 Planctomycetales bacterium | reverse complement strand
TGGTATTGCTCCCCGGTTGGTCGACTTGCCCCTGGGCGCCGACTACGAACAGGCCGGCGCCGACGCCATCCTGGTCATCGGCGACCGCGGGCTCGTGGAGCCGAACGGGGAATTCGCGTTCGTTTGGGACCTTGGCGAACGGTGGGCCGATTGGCAGCGGTTACCCTTTGTATTTGCCGTGTGGGCAGCTCGGCCGGGAATCGAAGTGGACCGTCTTTCCGTCTCCCTGGCGACGGCGCGTGACCGGGCGATTGCTCGGCTCGACGACGTCGCCCGCGAGGAAATGCCGGGGCTCCCGCTCGACGAAGCGGCCCGTCTGGCGTACCTCCGCGAGAATCTTTCATTCATTCTCGGTCCGCGCCAGCGGCAAGGATTGGAACGGTTTTTCCAGCTCGCGTCGAAGTACGGCCTGGCCCCGCCCGAAGTGCAGCCCGACGCCCCGGCGGCGCGGGAAACAGTACCGAGGGTTCCGGAGCAGCCTCCGGCGGGCCTGGTCGACCAGATGCCCGACGGTGAAAACACAACGCGGTTCCTTGCCGGGCTGGCGAACAAGGCCGCCCGCGGTGCGCGCCTTTCGGTTGACGAAGCACTCGCGCTGCTCGAATCGGACAACCTGCCGATGCTCGGTCGTGCGGCCGACGCCGTGGCCCGCCGGCTGCATCCCGACCCGACGCGCACCTATCATATCGACCGGAATATCAACTACACGAATCTCTGCACCGGGAAATGCCGTTTTTGCGCCTTCTCGTGCCGGCCGGGCGATGCGCAAGGATACGTGATTGAGCGGGAGGACTTGTACCGGAAGATCAGGGAAACCGTCGCCTTGGGAGGCAACCAAATCCTGCTGCAAGGCGGCATGAATCCGGCGCTCGGGCTGGAGTGGTACGAATCGCTTTTCGCCGACGTGAAAAGCCGCTTCCCCGACGTGAACATCCACGGCCTCAGTCCGCCGGAGATATGGCATGTGGCAGAGCAGTCGGGCGTGGAACTCGGCACGGTGCTCGCCCGGTTGCGCGACGCGGGGCTCGGCAGTTTGCCGGGAGGCGGCGCGGAAATTCTCGTCGATCGCGTGCGCCGCCTCGTCAGCCCGTGCAAGTGCTCCACGGAACAATGGCTGGCCGTCTGCCGCGCGTGGCATCACCTGGGCGGGAAAGGCTCGGCCACCATGATGTTCGGTCACGTGGAAACGCTTGCGGATCGGGTCGAGCACCTGGAGCGGCTGCGAACATTGCAAGACGAGACGGGCGGTTTTACGGCCTTTATCGGTTGGACGTTTCAGCCGGGTTGCACCGCCCTTGCCGATTTGCCCAAACACCACGCGCACGACTATTTGAAAACGCTGGCGGTTGCCCGCCTTTTCCTGGATAACTTCCCCAATGTTCAGGCAAGCTGGGTGACCCAGGGGCTCGATATAGGCCAACTTGCCCTCCGATTCGGCGCCAACGACTTCGGTAGCCTGATGATTGAAGAAAACGTCGTGGCAGCGACCGGGACGCGATTTCGCACCACGGAAAACGAGTTGCGCCGGCGTATCGCGCAGCTTGGCTTTCAGCCCGCCCGCCGCGACGGCTTTTACCGCCTCCTAGACGAAACCCGGTAAGCTACGGTACAATAGAAGTATGGGCTCTTCCGTTTCCAGGTGCAGGCAGCCTTTATTTCAGGGACGGCACACGGCGTGTGCCTGCTCCATGAAAGCGGCCGGCGCCTAGAAGCGGAACAGCCGAAGTATGTTCTCGCGGCGCCGCGACCACTGAACCGGCTTTTTGCATCTTCGGGCGTGCCATGATCTACGTCGACCAACTCGCCAAACACTACGACGACCTGAAGCTCGGCCGAGTGGTCGCCGTGGCGGGGGTGTCGTTTCGCGCAAGCCCCGGCCAGGTGTACGGACTGCTCGGGCCCAACGGCGCCGGCAAGACCACGACGCTGCGAATCCTCAGCACCCTGCTGAAGCCCACCGGCGGTACGGCCACGGTGAACGGGTACGACGTGGTCGACCAGGCGGCCGAGGTGCGCCGCGAAATCGGCTTCATGTCGGCCGGCACCGCCGTGTACGACCGCATGACCGGATGGGAAATGGTCGAGTATTTCGGCCGTTTGCACGGCATCCCCCATGACGAATTGCGAGACCGCATGGAAGCCCTATTCACCCGCCTGAAAATGCACGATACCCGCAACGTGCTCGGCGCGAAGATGTCTACCGGCATGAAGCAGCGGGTTTCGATTGCGCGGGCGATTGTCCATGACCCGCCCGTGCTCATCTTCGATGAGGCGACCGCCGGGCTCGACGTGCTCGTGGCCCGGGCCCTGCTGCAGACCGTGGCGGAACTGCGCGATCACGGCAAGTGCATTTTGTTCTCCACGCACATCATGCGCGAGGCGGAAAAGCTTTGCGACCGGATTGCCATCGTTCACCGGGGGCATATTCTCGCGGAGGGCACGCTCGCGGAACTGCGCGACCGCTACCGGGAGCATGACCTTGAAGAGTTGTTTTTCCGCTTGATTAGCGAGCACAACGCCACCCATTCACCTCCTGCCGGCACGGCGGCTTCCGCGGCATGACATTCGAAAGGACCAGGCTGGTTTTCGCTCGCGAGGTGCGCGATCAATTGCGCGATCGGCGCACCCTGTTCATGATCTTCGTCGTTCCCCTTCTGCTCTATCCCCTGTTGGGCGTCGGCTTCTTCCAAATGGCGCAGTTCATGCGCGAGAAGCCCAGCCGGGTTCTGGTGGTGGGGGTTCGTGAATTGGACCGGGCGCCGCGACTGTTCGACGAGGACGGGTTCGACGCGGGCTTGTTCGTATCCGAAGACGGGGTGAACCTTCTGGAAGTGACGTTCGCGCCGTCGAGCCGCCGCTCGGGGCGGCCGGAGCCGGCCGAATCGCGCGAGGCGGCCTGGCGCGCCGTCGAGAGCGGCTCGTACGACGCAGCGCTCTACTTCCCGCCCAACTTCGCGCAACAACTCGACGCGTTTCGCCAAGTGCTGCGCAATCGGCAGTCGCCGGACCACCGCGCCGGCGGCGTCAACGCACCCGACGACGCGTCGCTTGAGGTGAACCTCGCGGTGCCAAGCCCGGAAATCGTTCATAGCACCGCCGTGGAGACGTCGCAAATCGCCTATGCCCGTCTCGCCGCGGTGCTGCGCCGTTGGACGGACCAGGTGGGCGACGACAATCTGGCCGTCGGCGGGCTTCCGCCTTCCGCGGCGCGTCCGTTCTCGTTGCATTCGGCCGATGTCGCCTACGAAACGCCCCAGCGCGGCGCCGCCCGGTGGTCGAAGATCTTGCCGCTGATGCTCGTGCTGTGGGCGATGACCGGCGCGTTTTACCCGGCGGTCGATCTCTGCGCCGGCGAGAAGGAGCGCGGCACGATGGAAACGTTGCTGTGCAGCCCCGCACTCCGCAGCGAAATTGTCATGGGCAAGCTCCTGACCATCATGCTCTTCAGCGCCGCAACGGCCCTGCTAAATGTGCTGAGCGTGGGGCTGACCGGCGCCGTGGTGCTGAGCCAAATCGAGGGTTTCGGCGCGCCGCCGCTGTACGCCGTGTTCTGGCTCGGCGCGGCCTTGTTGCCGGTGGCCGCGTTGTTCAGTGCGTTATGCCTCGCCCTGGCTGCCTTCGCGCGCAGCACCAAGGAGGGCCAATACTACCTCATGCCCCTGATGTTTATCACCATGCCGCTAAGCGTGCTGCCCATGGCGCCCGGCGTCGAGTTGACGCTGGGCAACGCGCTGATTCCCGTGACCGGCATGGTCCTGCTGCTTCGCAGCGTGCTGGAGGGGCACTATTGGCAAGCATTTCAATTTGCGCCCCCGGTCATCGCCGTGACGTTCACGTGCTGCCTGCTGGCCGTCCGCTGGGCCGTCGAACAGTTCAACAGCGAGGGAGTACTTTTTGGCGAGAGCGAACGCTTCGACCTGGCCGCATGGCTGAAACGGCTGGTGCGCAACCGCCGCCCCACGCCCACGGCGGCCGCGGCAGTCGCGTGCGGCGTGCTGATTTTGCTGGCTCGGTTCTTCCTGGGAACAACCCTGGAAACGCCCGGTGCCTTTCCCGCCTTTGTCCGGTCGGTGCTCATCACGCAGGTGGTCATCATTGCGGGCCCGGCCCTGTTGTTGTGCCTGCTGCTTACTTCCTCTCCTCGGCAAACCCTCCTATTGCGGCGCCCGGTCACATGGTGGACGGTGCCGGCCGCGGGCTTGCTCGCGTTGCTGTTGCACCCGACGATGAACGTGCTGCAACGGGTGGTGATGCACCTGTACCCGGTCAGCGAGAATATGCGGGAGGCCCTGGTTCCCGTCGAGCGGATGTTTGCCGAGGCGCCCTTCTGGCCCTTGGTGCTCGTGATTGCCCTGGTGCCGGCCGTGTGCGAAGAACTCGCGTTCCGCGGATTCATGCTGACCGGCTTCCTGCGGCCCGGCGGCAAGTGGCGGGCGATTGCTTATACGGCGGTGTTTTTCGGGCTCGCCCACGGCGTCTTGCAGCAATCGCTCATCGCCTGCCTGGTGGGCGTGGTGATCGGCTTCATCGCCATTCAAAGCGGCAGTCTCGTGCCGGCCGTCGTATACCATTTTCTCAACAACGGCCTCGCGGTCGCGGGAAGCCGGATTACGCCGGACACCTTGGACCGATTCCCCGCCCTGGCGGCCATGCTTTCGGGCGGCCCCGCACAAGGCTATGCCTTCCATGGGCAAATTGTCACGGCCGGCGTTTTTGCGGCCTGCGTACTCCTGGTATGGTTCGCGCGGCTGTCCTCCACGCGATCGTTTGAAATGACCTTCTGCGGCACCGTGCCCCGGCGCCTCGCCGAAGAAGGATAGACATGGCGTAACCGCTCATGGACACCAACCCCTGACCCACCGCATGCCGCCGTCCTCGTTCTCCCTTCGCGCCCGTTACGTGTTACCGGTAACCTCCGAGCCGATCGAGCATGGGGTGGTCACCGTGGCCGGGGGGAAGATCGTCGCGGTGGGCCCCGCCGCGCCGGGCGGCGGCAAGGTGCACGACTTGGGCGAGGTGGCGCTGCTTCCCGGCCTGATCAACGCACACACCCACCTGGAACTCAGCGACTGTGAACGACCACTCGGCACTACCGGCCTCCGGTTGGTCGATTGGATTCCTCAAGTCGTGGCGCACCGTGCCAAACGGTCGGACCCGGGCCCGGCGATTGTCGCGGGCGGGCTTTTCGAATGCCTTCAGGCGGGCACGACCGCACTGGCCGACACGGTTGCGCCGGGATTCTCGCCCGCCGAGTTCGAGCGCGCACCCATCCGCGCCGCGCTTTTCCAGGAACTGATAGCGCCGACGCCCGAGCGGGCCGATCGGGCCCTCGAACGGGCGCGGCGGCACCTTGAAAGCAAGCCCGGCGGTTGCTGGCAACTGGGCTTGAGCCCGCATGCTCCCTATACCGTTCGGCCCGAGTTGTTGGATGCCGCGATCGACTTGGCGGCGCGTTCCGGCGCGCCGGTGGCCATGCATCTGGCCGAATCGCTCGAAGAGGTCGAGTTGCTTGCGACGGGCAATGGCCCGTTTCGCGCCATGCTGGAATCGCTTGGCGCCTGGTCGGACGGCTTGGTGCCCGTGCCGGCCCGCCCGCTCGACTACCTTCGCAAGTTGGCTGCCGCACCCTATGCGCTGATCGTCCACGGCAACTGCCTCAACGCCGCCGAGTGGGATTTTCTCGCTGAGCGCCGGGACCGGATGAGCGTGGTCTATTGTCCTCGCTCGCACGCGCACTTCGATTATCCGGCGTATCCGCTTGGCAAGATGCTGGCGGCCGGCGTGAACGTTTGCCTGGGAACCGACAGCCGAGCGTCGGCCCCTGATCTATCCTTGCTCGCCGAGATGCGTTTCGCGGCAGAGCGGCACCCCGACGTCCGCCCGGCGACACTGGTTGAGCTGGCTACGCGCGCCGCCGCTTGCGCCCTGGGGTGCCACGCCGAGCTGGGCCGCCTTGTGCCAGGCATGAAGGCCGACCTCACGGCCGTTACACTGCCGCCAAGCCCGGACGCCGACCCGTGCGAGGCGCTGTTGCACAGCGGCGGCCGAGTTGTGGCCACGTGGATTGAAGGCACGCGCCAGCCTCCATTTCCGACGGCGCCTGCGGGTGTACGACTGGTCGATAATTCAGCGACGTTGCCGTAGGGCAACCTCCCGCATCGGGCTGCGAAGGTTGTGCGTCGGGTAGGTCAGGTAGGGGCTCGTCTGGCCCGCGTCGGCATGGGTGACGTGGGGATGCATCCATGGTTCAGCACACCTGTGCCTTGCGGATGGTGGCGACGACGTTCCGCCAGCAAGCGTTCCTCCTGCGGCGAGGCGATGGCGCGACGGGGCCCGACACGGACCCAGGCCACGCCCTTCAGCCGCACCGGCGGCGCGTCGGCCGGACCGACGACGACAACGGCCACATCGCATCCCTTGAGCCGGTGCTTCTGCATTCTCTGGCCGTCCGAAACCGACTCTTTGCGTTCGACCCGATCGGACTCGAGGTCGTCCAGGAGTTGTTCCAGTTCTGCATCATTCATCGTGATTTCCTCGTCACTGCTTAGATGTTGAAGCCTGCTGTACCTGAGTCACGCCAATCAACATAACCCCTTTTGCCTTCGCCAGCAACTTGCCTACTGACAGCCCCCCCCACGAGCTGCCCCGAAGGGGCCGAGTTCACGAGTTCACCCAGGTCCGTTCGCCCCCTTGGCAGCACGCCAGTGATTGTGGTACAATCGCACGCTTTCATTACCTCCGCAGCGGGGAAGGTATGGTGGGCCGCACGCACGCAGTCAGCCGCATATACCCAAACTGTTGCCGGTCGTGGCCCTAACAAAGGAAAAGGAGACATCGAAATGACGGACGGACGAGTGATGAATCGGTGGTTGGTGGTCGTCGGAGCCATTCTCATCCAGCTTTGTCTGGGCGCGATTTACGCCTGGAGCGTGTTCACCCCGGAATTGAGAGCCGAACCCTATAATTTCACTGACACCCAAACGCAGTGGGTTTTCGGCGTCGGGCTGGCCTCGTTCGCCATCGTCATGATCATCGCCGGACGCATTCAGGCGAAGTTTCCTCCGCGCAACGTGGCCATCGCCGGTGGAATCGTGCTGGGGTTGGGGTACGTCGCCGCCAGCTTCGTGGGCACGAGCTTCGTTGGGCACCTGATCTGCATCGGGTTGATCGGCGGATCGGGAATCGGGTTGGCTTACGTGGTCCCGATTGCCGTGGGAGTGAAGTGGTTCCCTGATAAGAAGGGCATGCTCACCGGGCTGGCCGTGGCCGGGTTCGGGTTCGGCGCCCTGTTCTGGATTCAACTCGCAGGACCTGCCGGGCAGTTGATCGCCCGATGGGGCGTGGCCAATGTCTTTCTGCTGTACGGAATCGCGTTCGCCGCCATCGTGATCTTAGGTTCCACCTGGATGGTCAATCCGTCCGCCGACTGGAAGCCCGAGGGTTGGGAGCCGCCCCCCCCCCTGCCTGGCAGCGCGGCTAGCGGAAGCATCGACTTGAGCAGTTCTGAGATGCTGCGGACTCCGCAGTTCTATATGCTGTGGTTGATGTTCCTGTCCGGCTCCATGGCCGGGCTGATGGTCATCGGTTGTATCGCCCTGTTTGGAATCGACGCGCTGCGCAGCACCGGTGTCGACGAGCCGACGGCCCGGGCGTGGGCCGGGACCGCCATGGCGGTATTCTTTGCCCTGGCCAATGGCCTCGGTAGGATCGGGTGGGGGATGATTTCCGATAAGCTCGGGCGCAAGGCGAGCCTGTTCTTGTTGTTCCTGATCCAGGGAATCGTCATGCTCTCGTTCTACCAAATGGGGTTCCATCGCTGGAGCCTTTACCTCGGCTCCGCGCTGATCGGCTTCAATTTCGGCGGCACTCTCGCCTTGTTCGCCGCGGCAACGGCCGATTGCTTCGGCAACAAGAACGTGGGGACGAATTACGGCTGGGTGTTCACTGCGTACGGTTTCGGCGGGGTCGTTGGCCCGGTCCTCGGCGGCCATTTTGGCGATGTGGCGAAAGCGGCTGCCGCCCAAGCGGGCGGGCAAATCGATCCGAGTCCTTGGGCCACGCCGTTTGTCGTCGCCGGCATCGCCTGCCTCGCCGCCGCCGCGCTGGCCCTGGCCCTCCGCACGCCGAAGGCGTAGAAGGCTGTTCCACGTCGGGGCTGGCTAGAGGCCGTGTGAATCGGCGCCCCAAACGGCTGAGCACGAGGTGGGCAGGCTGCCGGACTGATAGTTTGCCCGATCGGTGCAGTCGGCACTCGATTCGACACGGCGGGCCGCCGACACCTCGCAAGGTGTGCTGTACGGTTGCCAGTGGGCCCCCGAAAGCGTAAACTGACCGCTGCTGCATGGAGTTTCGCAGGCCCAAGCTTCTCGTTGGGGGGTGTTTCCCGGTACGGACGATAGCATCGTGAAGCTTATGGATACAACCGCATCTTCCGCCGCCCGCAAAGATGGGCAGTCCAAACGCCCCAATCCGGGCGCAGCAGGCTCGCGCGCCCACGGCGACCTGCCGGTGGCGTTCGGTTTCCGTAACGGCCTGGGCGGGGCGCATGCTAGCCGGACGATGATGCTTTCCGAATTAAGCACGCTCTTGGACGCGGAGCCTGCCGATGCGTCTCGCGATGACTTCCTTCACGCCATACTCGACGAAAACGTCCTCGGGAAGCCCACGGTCACCACGCGCCGGCGGGCGGCCCGCATGCTCCGCGAACTATACGCCCTCCGGCAGGACGTCCCGTTGTTTCGAGCTTTGACGCACTTCTGGAAGAAGGACTTAGCCGGCCGCCCGCTGCTGGCCCTACTTTGCGCCGTCGCTCGCGATCCGATTCTCCGAATCACGGCGAAGGCCGTGCTGTCGGCTAAGGTGGGCGATGCTGTGGACAAGTCGGCGTTGGAGGAGACGATCACCCACGCGGCTCCTGGGCACCTCGCCCACTCGACCGTCCAGAAGATCGCGCGGAACACGGCGTCCACCTGGACCCAGTCCGGGCACCTAAAAGGCCGTAGCGTGAAACGCCGGTCGCGTCCTGCTCCAACTCCTGCCGCGGTCGCGTACGCCTTGCTGCTGGGCTACCTGGCCGGCGCCAGCGGGCAAATGCTCCTGGATACCTTCTGGACGAGGCTCCTCGACGCTCCGAAGGATCAGCTTGCCTCCCTGGCGGCCGAGGCCTCGACGCGGGGTTGGATCGCGTACCGGCAGGCGGGTCAGGTGGTCGAGATTCGCTTCCCGGAATTGCTTACTCCCGAGGAATTGGAGGTGCGACGTGGGCAGGATTGACGACCTGTGCCGCAACTACGAGCGATTTGCCGCGCTGCCCTGGCCCGATCACCTGGCCGGGCCGCAGCGGGTCTGGTTCGCCGTGTACGACCGCATGGAGGAACGCCGCCTCCGTGTCCGACTCGACGAGTTCCAAATCGCCACCGCTCGCGCGGGCCGTAAGTGGCGGCTGTGCGACCTCACCGACATCTTCGCCGAGTGGATGGCCGGCCAGGAGTACCGCAAGACCTACTTCGAGGAGCCCGGCTCACTCGAATCGGCCATGCCCGAGTTCCTGGAGTTCGCCTCCGACCGGCTCCGGGACGAACTCCGGCAGGCCGATTCGGAAACCGTCGTCGCCGTATTGGGCGCAGCGTCGCTCTTCGGCTTCGCCCGCGTCTCGGAACTGATGGACGCCGTCAAGGGTTCGATTCCCGGGCGCCTGCTGGTCTTCTTTCCGGGCGAATACGAGACGA
>SKZG01000494.1 GCA_007127495.1 Planctomycetales bacterium | reverse complement strand
CTGCGCTGGCCGTGGCGAAAAAGGTGAAGCTGGGCAGGATCACCTCGTCGCCCGGCCCCACGTCGAACGCCATCAGTGCCAGCAGCAGCGCGTCGCTTCCCGACGCGCAGCCCACGGCATGCTCGACACGGCAGTAGTCGGCAATCCCTCGTTCCAGCTCGGTCACGTCCGGCCCGAGAACGAACTGCCCACTTTCGCAAACACGTGCCAGGCCGGCGACGATCTGCTCGCGCAACTCGGCCGAATGGCGTCCAAGGTCCAGGATTGGTACGCCTGGCGCATTGTTACTTGCCGATTGATCGTTGACACTCATGCCTAACCCTCACCAAAGAATGGGAATAACGCGGAAATGAAACTCGGGAGCAAGCGTTCACAGGGGGACTGTCGCAATTTTCGCGGCACAAAGGGTGATTTGCCTGATGATTCACCGTTTCCGCCGCGAAAATGGGACTGTCCCCTTCGCATACACCGCCCCGTGAACGGTTACACTCGGGAAAACTCGCGGAAGCTCGCATGGGTTCGCGGACCTGCCACCGTGTGCAGATAAGTAGCCATTCCCAAGGTTCGAGTCAAGATCGGATTCCGGGGGCGCGGCTTTTTTCGGCCTCCCGAAGCCCTCCCTACGCCGCGCGGGGTCGCTTCCGCCGCGGCTTGCGGGTGTCCTTCCAGCGCCGGTGCAACCACCAGTACTGTTCCGGGGCGCGCCGGATGGCTTCCTCCAGACGCGACGTGTACCACTGGGTCAAATCGCGAATCGTGCCGACGTCGGCGCCGGTTTCGCGCGGGTCGATCGCGGCCGGAGTATCGACCTCGAATCGCATGGGCCGGTCCAGCCGCCTCGCCGCGGCAATCGCCACCGGTGCGTCGTGTTCCAGCGCCAGCAGTGCAATCGCCTTATGAGCCGAGGCCGGCCGGCCGAAAAACTCGACCCAACAACCCTTCTCGCCCGCGTACTGATCCGCCAGAAACGCCATGGCCTCGCCGCGTCCGAGCACCTCGACAATTTGGTCGTAGCCGCCGTTTTTCGGCACAATGCGGGCGCCCGAGCCGCTGCGGAACCGATTGACAAATCGGTCGAGGTACGGGTTGTCGAGCGTTCGGGCGACGGTATAGGTGGGGAACCCCAAAATCCCCAACACGTAGCCTGCCACTTCGAAGTTTCCGAAATGGGCCGTAATAATGAGCGTGGGCCGGTCGCTAAGGAGCGATCGAACCATGGTGTCTGAGTTCCGCAAGGTGACGTAGTCGCGCCAATTCGTTTCGTGGAGTTTTCGTGGCGTCTGGGCCACCTCAACGACCAGGAGAAAAAGATGGTCCCACATGCGTCGGGCCAGTTCGCGCCGCGACTGGGGTGAGAGGTGCGGGAAAGCGTGGGCGAGATTCTCGTCGACCACCCCGGCACGGATACGCAGCACTTCGGCGAAAAGCCAGGCGATCCCCCGCGCCAACCGGGCGGCGGTTTCCATTCGCATCGCCTGCACCAGGCAAATGAGCAGCCGAACCACGAAGTAGACGAGAAGGTCAGCGAACCGTTTGGTGCTCATGGGGTTTCCGTTTCAATTGATTAACCGGATGCACAGCGGATACCCGATTGCGGAGGTACGGAACTCATTGTGAGGTCTCCATAGAAATAGGTGATGCGTGAACGATTACGGGCATACTACCAAAGAACGGGAGCCATTTCCAGACATAAACTTGCCGCGGCCTAAAACTGCGCATTTCCGTAGGATGGGCTTTAGCCCGTCAAAGCGAAGACGGACAAGAATGTCCATCCTACAAAAGCGTAATAACGGCACGTGGCGAGTATATAGAGCTGGGCATTGTGACCCACAAACCAGGGCAAGCAGGCAATCTGGGTGGTGTCGGTACTTCGGGTAGGCATCTTGAAACGTGTGGACCCGCCCGGTATACTTGCGGGCTTACCGAACCTTAGTTTCGCTTGGCCCGAGGGTTTTTTATGCAGAAGAAAAACTGGGCTCTTCCGTTTCTAAGTGCAGGCCGCTTCACTGTAATAGGCACACGCCGTGTGCCGTTCCGAAAACAAGGGCTGTCTGCACTTAGAAACGGAAGAGCCAAAAACTGGCATGCCGCCCCCGTGGGCGAAGTACTCGAGGGTGGCGACGCTTCGCCCGAGGGCCTTTCCTTGCATTCGCCGTTGCCGTGTTCCTGCTCGTGGAAGCCGAGAAGGTCATGCACCGACGGCTGTAAGGCGATGGGGCGGGCGGCGCTTATCCGGAAAAACGTAACCGGCTCCGCACGGCGGGCATCGCCCAATGCCACTTACTTTGGGACCATTTGGGGGCGTTTTGTTAGCGGAGCGGCGCGAGCCGCCCGGTTTTCCGACTGTAATACCGGACGGCTCGCGCCGTGCCGCTACAAAGTAATACCGGACGGCTCGCGCCGTGCCGCTACAAAGTAAGTGGCATTGGGGCACCGCCCCCCATCCGACAGGTAACGGTAATAGTCACCGCCGATTGAGGCTCCGTATGGCTACGAGGAT
>SKZG01000168.1 GCA_007127495.1 Planctomycetales bacterium | reverse complement strand
CGATTCGCTACTCCTCGCGGTGCTCGACGCCAAATCCGTCGACGACCTGCCGTGGTGATCGGCGCAGCTCGGGCCACGTACCCGGTCACCGGCGGCGCGGGTGGGCGAGCTGTGGGACGATTTGCAGCAGCACACCAGTTGGCCTTGACGATCACAAATTGAACACTCGAGGACAGTCCCATTTTCGCGGCGGAAACGGTGGATCATTGGGAAAAAAAAGGCTCTTCCGTTTCTCAGTGCAGACAGCCCTTGTTTTCGGGACGGCACACGGCGTGTGGCTACTACAGTGAAGCGGCCTGCACTTAGAAACGGAAGAGCCGGCAAAAACCCTCTTGTTGCCGCGAAAGTTGCGACAGTCCCCGTGAACGGTTATAGGGAATCGGACGGCAAACTCATGGCATTGGTTACCTTGCGTGTATTGGACGGCGCTGATCGCGGCCGCACCTTTGAGGAAATCCCCACGCCGTTTACCATCGGGCGCGAGGACGGCAACACGGTGCAGCTCAACGACGAGCGGATCAGCCGTTTCCACGTGAAGATTCAGGAAGACCAAGACCGTATCGTCCTGACCGACCTGCAAAGCACCAACGGCACGAAGGTCAACGGCGAGAGCGTGCAATTGTGGATCCTCCGCCCCGGCGACGTGCTGAGCGTCGGCCGCAGCCTGTTGCTGTTCGGTTCGCGCGGGGAGATTGCCCGCCGCCTGGGGCGCCTGCGGCAGGGCAAGTCGGAGGAGGGCATCGCGCTGGAGCTGGACGACCTGGAAGACCCGACCGAGTCGGTGCCGCTGGAGTTTGAGTTGGGCTTCGGCGACACTCCGGACGTGCAGGCGACGCTTCACACGCTTTTGCCGCCCGAACTACCGCAAGACCTCGGCCCCGGCCAGGCCGCCCAATTGGCGGAGCTGCTTTGCTTCATTCACCTGCGGCTTCGCGGGCTGGTCCAGAGCGCGCGTCCGAAGGGCAAGTCGGACCGGATCACCCTCGAACCGCGCCAGTGGCAGAACATACTGGACCTTCAAGATCGAATTGCCGGCTACCTGCGGGCGGTCGGCGAGCCAGGAGACTAACCCCCAATGAGCACGGACGCCTTTACCCACCTGCACTGCCACAGCCACTACAGCCTGCTGGACGGCGCCGGCACCATTGCGCGGCTGTTGGACCGCGCCGGCGAGTTAGGCATGACCGCCCTCGCGCTGACCGACCACGGCAACCTGCACGGCGCGGTCGAGTTCTACCGCGCGGCGAAGGAGCGCGGGATCAACCCGATTCTCGGCTACGAGGCGTACATCGCCCCGCATAGCCGGTTTGACCGAGACGCATCGGGTATGAAGGACGCCAGCTTCCACCTGACGCTGTTGGCGCGGAATCAGGCCGGCTTCCGCAACCTGCTCAAGCTGGCCTCGGCCGCGTTCACCGAGGGCTTCTACTTCCGGCCGCGCATCGACAAGGAAATCCTCGAAGCCCACAACGAGGGGCTCCTCTGCCTCAGCGGGTGCGCGTCGAGCGAGATCAGCCGTATCCTCGTCGATGGGCAGCCGCACGGGGTGAAGCGGGCTTCGGAGGTGGCCGCCTGGTTCCATCGCGTGTTCGGCGACCGCTACTTCATTGAGATCCAGAGCAACGGGCTGGAGATTCAGCAAATCGCCCTGCAGGGCGCATGCGAGCTGGCCGGGCAGATGGGAATCCCCCTGGTGGCCACCAGCGACGTGCATTACGTCACGCAGGCCGACGCCGGCGCCCAGGACATTCTGCTGTGCGTGAACACGGGCAAGTTCCGCACCGATCAGAAACGGATGCGCATGGACAGCGACCAGTTCCACCTGCGCAGCCCGAAGGAAATGTACGACGCTTTTCCCGGCCGGGCCGGCGCGGTGCGCCGCAGCCAGGAGATTGCCGACTCGGTCGACATCGAGCTGGAGCTGGGGCGGCGGCATTTTCCCGTGTTCACCCCGCCGGAGCGGAAGACCTCGGAGCAGTACCTGCGCGAGTTGTGCATGACGGGGCTGAAGGAGCGTTACGCCGGCGATTCCCAGCGGTGCCCCGGCGGCGAGCTTTCCCAGCAGGTCATGGCCCGCCTCGACCGCGAAC
This sequence comes from Planctomycetales bacterium, assembly GCA_007127495.1. GTDB lineage: Bacteria > Planctomycetota > Planctomycetia > Pirellulales > Thermoguttaceae > PWXP01. Next base: position 7,698 of record SKZG01000168.1, on the reverse strand, counting down.
TGGGCGTGATCGAGAAGCTCGGCTTTCCGAACTACTTCCTCATCGTGTGGGACTTTGTCAAGTTCGCCCGCGACCAGGGCATTCCGGCCACGGCGCGGGGTTCGGGGGTGGGTTCGCTCGTGTCGTACGCGCTGCACTTCAGCCACGTGTGCCCGCTGAAGTACGACCTGCTGTTCGAACGGTTCCTCGACGAGAGCCGCCGCGAGGCGCCCGACATCGACATCGACTTCTGCCAGCAGCGGCGCGGCGAGGTGATTCAATACGTCAAGGACCGGTACGGGGTGGAGAACGTAGCGCAAATCGGCACGTTCGGCCGGTTGCAAGCGCGGGCGGCCATCCGCGACGTGGGCCGGGCGATGGGCATGCCCATCAGCCGCGTCGATTCGGTTGTGGCCATGGTGCCCGACGTCTTGAACATCAAGCTGGAGACGGCGCTGGAAACGAGCGACCAGCTTCGCGCCGAGTGCGAGAAGGACCCGCAAGTGCGCGAGTTGCTCGAAGTCGCCCGGCAGGTCGAGGGACTGGCCCGCAATATCGGAACCCACGCTGCGGCGGTGGTCATAGCCGACCGGCCGCTGACCGACTACGTGCCCTTGCAGCGCATTACCGGCAAGGAAGAGATCATAACGCAATGGTCGATGAACGACGTAGAGCGGGCCGGCCTGCTGAAGATGGACTTCCTTGGCCTGCGCAACCTGACGATCCTCGCGAAGGCGGTGGCCCTGGTCGAGGAAATGACGGGGCAGAAGATTGACCCGTACGGGTTCCCGCTGGACGACCAGGCCGCGTTCGACATTTTCGCCCGCGGCGAAACGAAGGGCGTGTTCCAGTTCGAGAGCGGCGGCATTCGCGAGCTGTTGCAGCGGATGAAGCCCGACCACTTCCGCGACATCATCGCCACGAACGCGCTGTACCGGCCCGGTCCGCTGGAAGGCGGCATGGTGGACGACTACATCCAGGTGAAGCACGGCCGCCGCAAGCCCGAGTACAAACACCCGGTCATGGAGGAGGTGCTGGCGGAAACGCACGGCGTCATGGTGTACCAGGAGCAGGTCATGCGCATTCTGAACCGGTTGGGCGGTATCCGCCTGGCCGACGCCTACTCCTGCATCAAGGCCATCAGCAAGAAGAAGCTTGAACTCATTGCCAAGTTCCGCCAGGAGTTCATCACGGGCTCCGGCGAGAAGGGGCTGGCGAAGAACGAGGCCGAGGACCTGTTCGGGCTGATCGAGAAGTTCGCGGGGTACGGATTCAACAAGTGTGTGGCCGGCGATACGATCATCATCGACGCAACCACCGGAGAGCGAACGACCGTCGAGCAGCTATTCCACGACACACGGGGACTGTCCCCTTCACGTGCCGACGCGCCCGCCTTTACCATTCACGCGCTGGGCGAAGACGGCCGCCTGCACGTTCGACGGGTGACCGACGTCGTGTGGAATGGGCGCAAGCCGGTTTATGAGGTCCGGACGGCACAGGGCAAGCGGCTGGTGGCGACGGGCAACCATCCGCTGCGAACGCTCGACGGGTGGCGCCTGGTGAGCGAATTGCAGCCGCGCGACGCCGTCGCCGCTCCGCGCCGGCTTCCCGTGGCGAAGGGACAGCGCTGGCCCCGCCATGAGGTGCTGTTGCTGGCGCACCTACTGGCCGAGGGCAATACGTGCCATCCCACGTGCCTGTACTTCTACAACAATGATCGGCTTCTGATCGACGAGTTTGTCGAGGCGGCCGAGGCGTTCCCCGAGTCGGCCGCGCGGGTGACGCAGCGCCGAGGACGGTTCGAGGTATGCGTGGGCCGCGGTGAACCGACGCGTTTTCGGCCTGGCCAAACTCCGTGGAACGCCGGCGGCGCCGCCCAGGCGGTCAAATCGCCTCCGAAACGCAGCGGCGCGTTTCGCTGGGCGGAGCAATTGGGCCTGATCGGCTGCAAGGCCGGAGCGAAGTTCGTGCCGCCCGCGGCGTTCCAGCTTGCCGACGAGCAGATCGAACTGCTGCTCGGCCGGCTTTGGGCCGGCGACGGCTTCGTCGGCTCGGCCGGACAGATGCCCTTCTACGCCACCGCCTCTGCGCAGCTCGCCCGCGACGTGCAAACCCTGCTGCTGCGGCTGGGGATTGTGGCCGGCGTCCACGCGAAGACCATGCGTTACGTTCACAACGGGCAGCCGCGCGAAGCCCAGGGCTACACGGTTCACGTTGTCGGCGACGACTCGATTGCGGCGTTCCTCGACCGCGTGGCCGTGCATGCCCTCGGCCGCGAACGGCAGGTGGACGCCTATCGGGAGCACATCGCGCGGTGTGGAACGGCACGATCGAGCAAAGACACCATTCCCGCCGAAGTCAGCCGCTGGGTCGACGACGAACGGCGCCGCGCCGGCCTCACGTGGCGAGATCTCGAAGCGCAAAGCGGCGTGTCGATTCGCGACCTGGTCCGCCGGAACCCTTCGGCCAAGCGCGGTTTCCGCCGGGCGACCATCGCGCGGCTCGCGCAGTTCTTCGGCTCGCTCCGCTTGCAGCAGATTGCCGAGTCGGACATTTTCTGGGACCGCATCGTGTCCATCGAGCCGGCCGGGGTGACCGACACCTACGACCTGACCGTCGAGGACGATCACAACTTCGTTGCCGACGGATTGATCGTCCACAACAGCCACTCAACGGCCTACGCCTTGATCGCCTACATGACCGCCTACCTGAAGGCGCACTACCCGGTGGCGTTCATGGCGGCGCTGCTTTCCAGCGACATTCCGGGTCGCAATTTCAAGCGGAAAGACTCGGTCGTTGAGCACATGGACGACTGCAAGCGGATGGGCATTCGCGTCCTGCCGCCCGACGTGAACCGCTCGGAGGCCGAGTTCGCCGTGGATGGGCAGAATATCTGCTTCGCCCTTTCCGCCATCAAGGGGTGCGGCGCCGGCGCGGCGCGCGCCATTGCCCAGGAGCGCCGCCGAGGCGGTTCCTACGCCAGCCTGTTCGACTTCTGCGAACGGCTCGATCCGGGCATCGTCAACCGCACGGCCATCGAAACCCTGGTGAAGGCCGGCGCCTTCGACACGCTCGGCGGCCACCGGGCGCAGCAGTTCGGCGCCATCGAGCGGGCCATGCAGTCGGGGGCGTCGGCCGCGGCCGACCGGCGCAGCGGGCAGCTTGGCTTGTTCGGTGAGGCCGAGCCGGCCGAGGAAGACGGCGCCGCCAGCCTGCCCGACGTGCCAGAGTGGGACGACCGCGACCGACTCGCCCGCGAAAAGGAGGTGCTCGGCTTCTACCTGTCACAGCATCCGCTCGACGAGTACAAGGACACCTTCGCCACCTACTGCTCGCACCGCACCAGTGACTTGGGCAAGCTCGCGCCGAAAGCGGAGATCTTCCTCGGCGGAATGCTCGCGGCGCTGAAGTACTCGCACACGAAGAATCCGAAGCCGGGCAAACCGTCGCGCTACGTGATGTTCGACCTCGAAGACACCGACGGGCTAGTGCGCTGCATCGTTTGGCCTGACAAGTTCGCCGAGTATGAGGAGCTGATCGCCGCCGACGCCATCCTCATGGTGCGCGGCAAGGTCGACAAGCGGCCCGACAGCGAGGAGGCCACGCTCATTGTGGACGAGCTGATCCCGCTCGAGCAACTCGCCGAACGCTACACGCGCGGCGTGGCCGTTCGGCTGTACGAACAGCAGCATGGGGAGCGGGTGGTCGAGCAGCTTTACGAGATCCTCAGCGGCTATCCCGGCACCCGGGACGTGAGCCTCGTCCTTTACCTTCGCGACGGGAGCCGAGTGCCTTTTTCGTGCCGCGACGTGCGGGTGGAGGTCAGCGCCGAGATGCGTCGTCGCGTGGAGGAGCTACTTGGCGCCGGCAACTTCCGGTTGGTCACCTCGCGCCCGACGCCCGCCCGTGCCGGGGCCGGGTCCCAGCGCGGCTCGCAATGGAGCGGCGCCGGCCGCGGACGAAAAGCGAAATAAGGGAGGCACAACTCATCCGCAATCCGGGCTAGCACCCGGCAGGAGCGGTTCCAGCAAGGCGGCCGTTCGATCAGTGGCGCCAAGCTGTTCGCGCACGTGCCGTTGGGCGCGGCGACCCAGTTCGGCGGCCCAGTCGGGCTCGCTGAGGCAGCGGCGGGCGAAAGCGGTCAGTTCCGCGCGATCGGCCACCACCAAGGCGGCGTCGCGCGTGAGCAGGGCGGCGACGATGTCGCGGAAATTGCGGGTGTTGGGGCCGAAGCTGACCGCCGCGCCGTAGGCGGCCGGCTCGATCATGTTCTGCCCGCCACGGCTGCCCAGGCTGCCGCCCACAAACGCAAGATGCGCCGTCCCCCACCACGCGCCCAACTCGCCCACGGTATCGACCAACAGGACGCGGGCGGCGGGCGCGGGGTCGCCTGAGGCGGCGGGTAGCCGGCTGCGGCGCACCCACGCCACGCCCGACTGATCCAGCAGCCTCGCCACCGCATCGAACCGCTCGGGGTGCCGCGGTACGAGCACGAGCCGCAACCGGGGGTACTCGCCGGCCAGTTCGGTGAACGCCGCCAGCGCCGCTTCCTCCTCGCCCTCCTGCGTGCTGCCGGCAAGGAACACCACGTCGTCCGGGGCAAAGCCGGCCAGCTCGGCCAGGCGGCGGGTGGCCGGGTTGTCGCGGCCCGTTCGGGCGCCGTCGTACTTCATTGAGCCGGTGACGTGGACCGTTTCCGGCCGCGCGCCCACGGCCAGGAATCGCTCAGCGTAGGTTCCGTCTTGCACGGCCACCAGGTCGATACGCTCGAACACCCTGCGCAGCAGAAATCGAATCCTGCGGTAGCCGCGAAAGCTCGGCTCGCTCAGCCGTCCGTTTACGACGGCCACGCGGGCACCATGCCGGTGGGCCGCCGCGACGAGGTTCGGCCACAATTCCAGCTCGGCCAGCGCCAGCACGCTGGGCCGGACGCGGCGCATCGCCTCGGCCGCCGCCCAGGTGAAATCGAGCGGGCAGTAGAACACCGTGTGCTCCGGGTACTTCCTTCGCGCCAGGTTCATCCCGGTGTGCGTGGTGGTCGAGATGACGCACTCCGCGTCGGGCCGGCGGCGCGCGATTGCGTGCAGCAGGGGGCTGAGCAGGTTCACCTCGCCCACGCTCACCGCATGCAGCCACACGCACGGCGCATCGGAGGTGCGCGTCGGCACGCGGCCGAGAAGCTTCTCAGCATAGCCTTCGCGGTACTTCCCCTTCCGCCATGCCGACCACAGCAGCCACGGCAGCCCGGCGAGAAGGAGCAGCAGGTAAACGGTATTGAGGATGAGACCGGTTAGCATTGAATGCGCACTACCCCACCGTTTTTCGCTTGCGCATGCAGCAGTTTTTGAATTTCTTGCCGCTGCCGCACGGGCAGGGATCGTTCCGGCCGACGCGGGCCTGGCGGTGGCGGATCGGTTCGGGCTTCTGGTCGGCCTGGGTGCCGTCGATGGCCGCCTGCTGCTGTTGGGCGATGGCGCCGGCGCCGGAGGCGTCGTCGTGGCGGGCCTCGGCCTCGGTCCAGGTCGAGCCGACGAAGCCCTCGTCGAGCTGCTCCATGCGGAAGATCAGGTCGGTCACGCGTTCACCGGTCGAGGTCCACATGCCCTCGAACAACTTCATGCCTTCGCGCTTGTACTCGACCTTCGGGTCCACCTGGGCATAGCCGCGCAGGCCGATGCTGCTGCGCAGGTGGTCCATGGCCAGTAAGTGGTCTTTCCATGCGGTGTCGAGAAGCTGCAAGAGCAAAGCCCGCTCCATGCGGCGCATTTCGGGCCGGTACTGCTCCTCGACCGCACCGGTCACTTCGTTTCGCAACTCCTGGGGGCGGAGGTCGCGCATCGCTTCGGCCGAGAGGTCGCAGTGCAACTCGTCCCGCAGCCACTCGGCCAGCGCCTGGAGCTTGCCCGCGTCGAGGGGCGATTGGGGGCTGCGGGCGTTCGCGTCGCTGCCGGCGAGGAGGTCATCAAGCCGGCGGCGGGCCTCGTTCATCGCGCGGGCGGCTTGGGCGGCATGGCGGCGGCTGTGTTCGATCAGCAGGGCGCGGATTTCGTCGCGCTGCTTGCTCTTCAAATCGTCGAGGCTGAGTTCCACGTCGAAGCGCCGGCGCGCCCAGTCGACGAGCATTTCGCGGTCGTAGCGTTTATGGCCGCCGGCGTCGCGAGTGGTGAAGTGGTACAGGCCGGCCATGACCGGGTACTCGGCCTCTTTTTCGTCGTAGGCCCGGCGGGCGCGCTCGCGCACAAGGTCCTTGAAGGCTTCCGTTTCGAGTTCCTTCACCTCGTCGGGCGCCAGTTCGATGCCGAACTTCTGCCGCACCCAGGCGCAGGCCGTCTGCACGCCGAAGGCCGGGTCGAGGAAGCGGGCGCCGGGCTGCAAGTCGACCCGCTCCACGGCCGCCTCGCCCTTTTGCTGCAAGAACTCCCCCACCTCGTCGCGGCCGATCTTTTTCAGGTCGCGGTCGCGCAGGTTCAGCCGCCAGCGGGCATTCGAGCCCTTGGCCAGCGCGTCCCAGTTCCAGTCGCGGGGGTCTTCCTCTTCGGGCAGGTTCTCTTCGATCATGTCGAGCACCTGCCCTTCGACTGAGCGCTCCGCCTCGTCCTTGGCGAACCGCTCGGCCGAGCTGTAATCCATGCCGCGGAAATCCTTCGCTTCCAGTTCCACGGCAAGTTCCTTGCCGGCCCAACGGGCGAAGGTTTCCGTACCGTAGTCCTTGGCGAGAAACTCGTCGAGGTAATGGTCGACCTGCTGATCGATCATTGTGAAGATGAGCTGCTTGCAGTTGGTCCCGTCGAGGATGGCCTGCCGGTAGCCGTAGACGCGCTTTCGCTGCTCGTCCATCACTTCGTCGTATTCGAGCAGGTTTTTGCGGATTTCGAAGTTCCGTTCTTCGACCTTCTTTTGCGCGCCCTCGATGCGTCGGGAGACCATGCGGCTTTCGATGGCCTCGCCTTCCTGCATGCCGAGGCGGGTGAGGACGTTTTTGACCCAATCGCCGGCGAAGATGCGCATCAGGTCGTCTTCCAGCGACAGGTAGAAGCGGGAACTGCCCGGATCGCCCTGGCGGCCGCACCGGCCGCGAAGCTGCAAGTCGATGCGCCGCGCCTCGTGACGCTCGGTGCCAATGATGTGCAGCCCGCCCATGGCCGCCACCCTGCGCCCCTCGGCCTTCATCTGCTCGCGCTGCTCGATTTCGGCCACCAGGGAGTCCCACTCGTCGGGCGGCACTTCCAGGCGGGTGGGGTATTTTTCCTGGAGCTGGGCCCAGGCCATGGCTTCCGGGTTGCCGCCGAGGATGATGTCGGTTCCGCGGCCGGCCATGTTCGTGGCGATGGTGACCGCCCCGAGCCGGCCGGCCTGGGAGACGATTTCCGCCTCCCGCTGGTGATGTTTCGCATTGAGCACGGCGTGGGGAATGCCCCGCTGTTCGAGCAGGCGTGCCAGGTGCTCGCTGCGTTCGATCGACACGGTGCCCACCAGGATCGGCCGGCCGCGCCGCTCGATGGATTGGATCTCGTCGCGGGAGATGGATTCACGGGTCTTGGCGCCCTTGTGTTGGAACTCGATCGCGTCGTCGCTTTCGCGAACGATCTTCCCCCACACTTCTTCGCCCCCCTGGATAACAGCGATGTCCCATTTGCTGATGCGCTCGATTTCGGCGGCCACCGCCTCGTACTTTTCGGGTTCGGATCGGTAGATGACGTCGGGATAATTCAGCCGCTG
>SKZG01000315.1 GCA_007127495.1 Planctomycetales bacterium | reverse complement strand
GGAACTGTGCCAAAATAACGTGTCCGATTCTGTCAGTAGGATGGGCTTTCGAGCCCGTCAAAACCGCGACGGACAAGAATGTCCATCCTACAGTCTGGTCATTTTATTGCGTCACGGCGCCTTAGAAGCGGAAGCGCCGCCCAAAGGCTTGCATCCGGTCGAAAGTAAGCTAGGCTTGAATTGAAGGACCCTTGAACAGGCGTGTCCTTGCAAACCAGGCTTTTCCTCCTCTTTTCGTGAGGCCTCGTTCGGCCGGCATTTTGGGAGTATGACCATGTTTCCCCGTTCCCGCCCCCACCGCCGCCAGCCGCGCCGCCGCGGCGTGGCTGCCGTCGAGTTCGCCTTGACGGCGCCGCTGTTGTTCCTGCTCGTGTTTGGCATGATCGAAGTCGGCCGAGGATTGATGGTGCAACAGCTCTTGTCCAACGCCGCGCGCGACGGCGCCCGCACCGCGACCCTGGAAGGGGCGACCGTGGAAGGTGTGGAAGCGGCGGTGACGGAGTACCTGGGGGGATCGTCCGTTTCAGGGGTCACGGTGGTGGTCACGCCCGATCCGCTCACGCTGGCCCAGGGCGGCGATCCGGTCACGGTTGCGGTCAGCGTGCCGTTCACTGCCGTAAGTTGGCTGCCCGCGCCCCAATACCTCGACGCCGCCACGCTTTCAGCAACCGTAACCATGCGGCGCGAGGTGTTCACCTCGACTTGGGACGGTTCGGAGGAAGAATGAAACGGCTCCACCAATGTAGCAGGCACACGCCGTGTGCCGTCCGTAATTCCGGCACACTTCTTGACCATCGTGATTTCTTTTCAACGCTTTCTCTTGCACAAAGGATCGTAGACATGAACTCTGCACAAGCAACCTTGCGAAGACGCCCCAGCGAAACCCGACGCCCCGGCAAAACCCGCCGCCCTGGCGAAACCCGCCGCCGCGGCGCCATGCTCGTCCTGGTGGCATTCATGATGGTCGTCGTGTTCGGCGTGGCCGTGTTTGCCGTCGACCTGAGTTGGATCGTCACCAACCGAACGCAACTGCAATCGGCCGCCGACGCGGCTGCGCTGGCGGGCGCCGGCACCCTGGTGACGGACGTCACGTTGGGCGCGGTCGAGGCGGAAGCCTTGCATTACGCCAACATCAACGCGCCCCAGTCGGCTGCGTCGGTGACCTTTGGAACGTGGGCGCCGGACGCCCAACTCTTCACGCCGGGCAACTTCAGCCCTACCGCCGTGCGCGTCGCCGTGCAGCGCACCGCCGAGCAGGACAACGCCGTGCCCTCCTTCCTCGCCAAACTCTTCGGCCATAGCCACTTCGATATCGTTACGGAAGCGATTGCCGTCGGAGCCATACCCGCCGTCACGACCAGTACGAAAACGACTTCGGTTTACGTCACCTCGACGAAAGACCTGTCCAACGTGGTGCTGCACTTCGACGACGGCACGCACCAGAAGTTCGAGGGCCTGACGGGCTACACGGGCACGTTTTCCGGAACCGGTGAGCACGAGGGGAAGGTGGTCGTGGGCGTTTGGATCAAATCGGGGAGCTACCTCAGCGGCGACGGCCCCGGCTACGGCGAATACCTCGCCGATCCCGGCGATGGAACCACCGTCCACGGACGCTTCGAGAACCGGGGCAGCCGAGCGCATGTGACGGCAACCTTCAACGCGGAAGGCGTCACGTTCACCGACTCGGGCTCCGCAGGCCCGGTGCGGCTTGTCAAATAGGGAGCCGTTCCCAGGGGAACTGTCCGAAGGTTCGCGGCACAACGGGCGTTGCTGCCCCATGAGTTCCCGTTTCCGGGCATGGTCTTTCCATGACAACCGCGCCAATTGGCTGAAAAATGGACCAGTCCCCGCCCGGCCCGTGAACGGTTACCCTGCCTGTCGCGTTGGCGATGTGGTTCTTTGAGGGGCTATCCGGAAACTCCCCTCTCCCTCTGGGAGAGGGGTTGGGGGTGAGGGTTTGTGGAGTTTGGGTAAGATCAAGGCAAATCCTGCGGTCCAGGGCCCCTCACCCTAACCCTCTCCCGGAGGGAGAGGGGACATGGATTGGAGCCTTTTCGGATAGCCTCTGAGTTCGACATTCGACTTTTTGGGGGTCAATTTTCCGGTTTTGCGCATTTAACCCCCCATGTCTACGGTTGGCTGCTTTCCCACCGCGTCAGCGCGTTCACTAGCAACTATACTTGCGGCGTGCTGTTTTTGCGCTTTTGTAGGATGGACATTTTTGTCCGTCTTCGCTTTGACGGGCTAAAGCCCATCTTACGGAAAAGCGCAGATTTAGGCCGCGGCGAGTATAGGTGCGTACTTTGTAGCGGCACGGCGCGAGCCGTCCGGTCTTCTCTGCCCCTTCCCCGCCGGGCTCGCCCCGGCCGGTCTTCTGAATGGCCAGCTACCCGTCCCCGGCCGGTCTTCCGCCCCTTCCCCGCCGGGCTCGCCCCGGCCGGTCTTCTCCGCCCCTTCCCCGCCGGGCTCGCCCCGGCCGGTCTTCTGAATGGCCAGCTACCCG
>SKZG01000381.1 GCA_007127495.1 Planctomycetales bacterium | reverse complement strand
CGGTTAGCAGCATAACAGGACTGTCACTGGCCATCGGTATTCGCCTCCGTGAACATCCGCCACAACGCGCCACGTAAACGGTCGGGATGAATTGCAGGCCCCATCATGCGAACAGTCCCCGCTGAGTTTCAACGAACGCGTTGCCAGGCCGTAAGTTCGGCGAGCGAGTGTTGGCATTTTCGGCGTGTTTCGCGAATGACGAATTCCAGGTCGCTCGGTTCGTCGAGGATGACGAAATGGGCACTTAGAAGGTCATGTAGGGCGTCCAACGTCAAATACGGCTCGCCGGCTTTGCGGACCCCGCCCAACCAGTTCTCCTTCTTCGTGAACTCCTCCAGCCATGTGTAGGGCGAGGTGATCACAAGCATTCCTCCCACGTTGAGCCGTTCGTGAACGGCCTCCAGGAACTTCTTGGGATCGTACAGCCGATCGATTAGGTTGGCAGCCAAGATCAGGTCGTAACCAGTGAATTGCGGCTTGAGGTTGGTCGCATCGCCCTGGAAAAACTCCACGCGGTCGGCCACCCGGTCGAGTCCGAGTTCGGACAGACGAGCCTCGTGATACGAAACGATCTCGCCTTCCTCGGCGAGTTCAAAATGCACAACGCCCTTCTCCTTCAACTGCAGCGCGACCCGGACGAAGCGGGCCGAGAAATCGATACCCGTGACCCGCTCGAATTCCTTGGCCAGCTCGAACGAGGCCCGCCCCACGGCGCAGCCCAGGTCGAGGGCTTTGCTGCGCGAACGTCCTTGTGTGTACCGGCAGCAGGCCTCTGCACACCGCGCGGGAAAATTAGCCACTCCAAAATACGTTCTGCCGTAATGGAACTCGCAGTACTGCGACACGACGACATCCGTTTCGTACATCGCTTCCGGCATTGTCAGGGGCTGCTCCGATTGCACGTACCGGAGTCCGGCGTGCTGAAAGAAATGCCGCCGGAACGCATAGCGGGAATCCCGAGTTGCCTCGTTGCCGGTCGAGATCCACGATCCGCCCTTGATGAGATTGTGTTGCGTGTCGAATGTTGGCGTTGAAAAATCGTCGTAGCAGGGATGAATCTCAAACCCGTCGAACCCCGTGATCGGCGTTTCCGTCCACTGCCACACGTTACCGATGACGTCGAAAAACTCGCCGAAACGAAATCGGGGCACTGGGCAGGATGAGGCCCAATGCTCCAGGTTGATGTTCCCCGGCGCTCTTTTCCAGTAGGGTTGGTCCGGAAAGTCGTGCAGATCGCGTAGACGATACCACTCGGCCTCCGTCGGCAGCCGGATGGGCTTTCCGGTCCGACGTGCCAGCCAGTTGCAGAAGGCCTTGGCCTCCAGGTAATTCACCTCGACGGGCCAGTCCCAAGGCATGTCGGTGATCTGAGCCATCGTGCGAAATCGGTAACCGCCCAGCGACTCCACCCAAAAAAGGGGCTGCCTAGCCTGGGAGAACTCGACCCATTTCCAGCCCTCCGGTGTCCAATACTCCTCCTGTTCGTAGCCTCGATCCGTAACAAAGCCGAGGTACTCCTGGTTGGAAACCAAATAGCGGCTGGCCGAAAAGTCCCAGACGTCGGTTTCCTGGTGCCCGAATTCGTTGTCCCAGCCGTAAAGCGGGTGATCCTTGGACTTGCCGAGCACAACTCGGCCTCCAGCGACCGGCAGCAGTTCGTTCCGAGGCGCCTCGCCCGCTTCGGGACAGATATTCCAGAGCGGAAGCTGCCTGACCATCTCGATTGGAAGCCGACGAATGATGACTGAGGATGTCTCCAGATGGATTCTCTGGTGCTCGATACCCATCAGGATCACCCAGAACGGATGGTCCCAGTGGATCGGCATGGTCAGGGGAAGCCTTCGGATCGTTTCGTCGACCACGCCTCGCACCGTGTCGCGGTAGGCTTTTACCTCGGCCGGAGTCGGCCAGTCGTAATGCGACTCGTTCAGGTCGTCCCACGACATTTCGTCGACACCCACTGCGAACATCGACTCGAATTGGGGGTTGATCCTTTCGTCGGCGATTCCGGCCACAATGAGCTTGTTGATGTAGAAGGTGGCCGTGTGCCCGAGGTAGAAGATCAGCGGGTGGCGCAGTGGTTCAGCCCGCAAGTAGAAAGCGGCATCCTCGGCCAGAGTCTCATAGAGCTGTTCGTCAAGGCTGTACGTAGCGTGGAAATACTGTCGGATTTCCTCGCGCTTCTGTTCAGCGTGACCCTGGTTGAGAATGGGCGTTCGAGTGTCTTTTAGTTCCATGGCATGATCCATCTCAAGAATCATTCTCGACGTCTACGGTGTTTCTGAGCCACTTGCAACGCTCCGGGGATGCCCTGGCGTGGATTTCACTTCGAACCAACGGTGTCAACTACGGCCGACGCCAATGCCAGGCCACTCAGCAAAGCACTTTCGACGCGGGACCCTCCGCCCCAATCGCCACATGCGCCAATCCGCGATTCCCGATCGAAAAGGTACGATTCCGGCAAAGGTTCACGCGGCTGGGCGTATCGCCAGCGATGGGCCGCAATG
>SKZG01000113.1 GCA_007127495.1 Planctomycetales bacterium | reverse complement strand
TCCGGAGTGCAGTGTGACCACAGTCCAGCTCGTCGGTGAGAGAGCGTATGGCGGAACGCCGTCCTCCCGATATGCAGCGGTAAGTGGCCCTTTCGCGAGATGATCGACGAAGGGCGACTGTCTATGCGGTATGCCAGGGGGGTCGGGGAGTATTGTCTCCCCTTGGTCACTCACTGCTCTCGACATAGGTTAGGAGTGCTGTTTTGTACGACGCAATACTGGAAGACTTGGAAGACCGTTCCGCTACGTCCCGCGAGGAAGCGGGCTTCGGTTTGATTGATTCGGACGACGACGACGTCGATTTGACCGACGGCGACCTCGACGATCGCTCGGACGACGACGATTTGGATTCCGAACTGGACGAAGGCGCCGATGACCTCTTGCTCAGCGGTAGCGACGAGTCGTGGTCGGACGACCCGGTGCGCATGTACCTGACGCAGATGGGTGAAATTCCGCTGCTCGCGCGCCAGGAAGAAATCGCGCTGGCGAAGCGCATCGAGATCAGCCGGGCGAAGTTTCGCCGGAAGGTCCTCGAGTGCGATTTCGTCATGCAAACGGCGGTGAAGGTCCTGCGCCGCGTCCATGCCGGCGAACTGCCCTTCGACCGTACGGTGCAGGTTTCCGTCACCGACCAGCTTGAGAAGCATCAGATTCTCGGGCGGCTCCCGATGAACTTGCGGACGCTGGAAACCCTGGTGAAGCGCAATTACCGCGACTACCAAATTGCCACGAGCAAGTCGCGTATGCGGGCGGAGCGGCGGGCGGCCTGGCGTCGCCTTGGTCGGCGCCGCCGCCGGGCCGTGCGGCTGATCGAGGAACTCGGCCTGCGCAACCATCGCGTCGAACCGATGATCAAGACGCTCCAGGAGTTCAGCCAGCGCGTGGACGAACTCCAGGCCCGTATTCGCGACCACCGCGCCGGCCGGGGGAACTCCGGCAGGCCGCGCCGGCGCGAACCCTGGCTGGCCGAGTATCGGAACATCCTGCGGGCCACCCAGGAAACGCCGACCAGCCTGCGCAATCGGGTGAAGTACCTCCAGTCGATCTATGCCGAGTATCAGGACGCGAAGCGCGGCCTTTCCGAAGGCAACCTCCGCCTGGTCGTTTCGATTGCCAAAAAGTACCGCAACCGCGGCTTGAGCTTCCTTGACCTGATTCAGGAAGGGAACGCCGGCCTGATGCGCGCGGTCGACAAGTTCGAATATCGCCGGGGCTTCAAGTTCTGCACCTACGCCACCTGGTGGATTCGCCAGGCGATCACGCGGGCGGTGGCCGACCAGAGCCGCACCATCCGCATTCCGGTTCACATGGTGGAAACCATGTCGCGCGTGCGGAACGTGTCGCGCACGTTGCAGCAGCAACTCGGCCGCGAGCCCACCATCGAGGAAACCGCCCGCGCCGCCGAAACCTGCATCGATGAAACCCGCCGCGTCTTGGCCATGAGCCGCTACCCGATCAGCCTCGATCGGCCGGTGGGCAACAGCGAAGACAGCCAGTTCGGCGACCTGCTGCCGGATGGGGGCGTTCGGGCGCCGGCCAGCGGGGCCTCCCACGGGATGTTGCGCAGCCGAATTGCCAAGGTGCTTAAGACGCTCAGCTATCGGGAGCGGGAAATCATCAAGCTGCGATACGGGTTGGGCGACGGGTACAGTTACACACTGGAGGAGGTGGGGCACATCTTCAAGGTCACCCGCGAACGCATCCGCCAAATCGAAGCCAAGGCCGTGCGCAAGCTTCAGCAACCCACCCGAAGTCAGGATCTGGTCGGGTTCCTCGAGTAGACCGTTGGAGCAGCGTCAGGCGAGGGTCCACTGCGTACCGTGGCGTTTGACGGGCCGGTAGAGCGAGTCGCGTTCCTGCGGCTCACGGCCGGCCTCGGCAATCAGCCCGCGGATTTCCTGTTCGGTCAGGATTTCGGGTTCCTCGGACCCGGCAGCGCGGTGGATCCTCTCGCGCCGCACAGTGCCGTCGAGGTCGTCGGCCCCGTAGCCAAGCGCCGTTTGCGCCATCCCGACGCCCAGCGAAACCCAGTACGCCTTGACGTGGTCGAAGTTGTCCAACATCAACCGGCTGATGGCCACGGTGCGTAGGACCAGGTCGGCCGAGGCGGGCTCGAGGTGGGCCATCCGCGTGTTTTTCGGATGGAACACCAGAGGAACGAACGCCTGGAATCCGCCGGTGACGTCCTGCTGGAGCCGTAACTCGACCAGATGGTCGATACGGTGCTCGGCATGTTCGATGTGCCCGAACAGCATGGTGGCATTGGTGCGCAGCCCAAGCTGGTGCGCCGCGCGATGGACGCCGAGCCAGGTGCGGCCGTCGGCCTTTCGGGGGCAAATTTGCGTTCGGATTTCCGGAGCGAAGATTTCCGCGCCACCCCCGGGCAAGCTGCCCAGCCCAGCCCGGATCATGTCCTCGATCGTCACGCGGACGTTGCGCTTGGTCCTCTGCGCGAACCATGCGATTTCGACGGCCGTGCAGGCTTTCAGGTGCAGGCGGGGAAAGGC
>SKZG01000242.1 GCA_007127495.1 Planctomycetales bacterium | reverse complement strand
GTTGCATGACTAGCCAATGCTTGAAAGACCGACGCATCGGCGAACTCGATACGCTGCAATCCGAAATTGCCGTGTGGTCCACCCGCATCACCGAGAAACAACGAACCGTCGATTGGCAGTTCACCATCGACAAAGCAAGGGTCAAATTGAAGCGGCTCTACCCGAAAACTTAGTCTGGACGGGGCACTAGAAGCTATCTCCCGCAGCATTACCTATTATTGGCGGTTGATGGGTTCGGTGCGGCAACCCGTTTGACGGTAATAGCCAACATGATCCAGGTCCAGCCGTTGAGCAGCACCCAGCCTGAGCCGGAAGACCCGGAGCATTATGGCTCGCGACGGAACAAAATGCAAGCGCCCATTTCGGAGAGCCATAGTCCCAAGGGGGGCTTGGTAACGTAACCCTTTTGCGCAAAAGGAGTTGCGGCACGAACATAATCTTCGGCGGGGGCCATTTTTCGCCCGTTTTCGGCCTGGCAACTGCGTTTCCAGGCGCAGACTGCCCCGCCCCAAGACGCCACAACCGCGCGTGCCCACTACATTGGCCCGGCCGTGGTTCCTTTCAACCGTCGTCGGATGGCCGTCGGGCATCGCTCCCCGAAAACCGGTTGGCGTAAAGGCGCTGCACTCCGATAACGAGGATGCCGGTAGACAGGCCGAGCATGAGAATGCCGACCGTCCCCTCAATGGGCCCGAGCAACCGCCACGCCCTGTCCGGCAAGACGTCGCCGTATCCTACGGTCGGATGGCTCATAAGCGAGTAGTAGAAGCAGGTTTCGAAGTCGGGAAACACGTTGAATAGTCGATAGGCGAACGCCCACATGGCCATTGTCACGAGGTGCAACACCAGCAAGCCGCTCACCAGCCGAATCAGCGTCATGATCGGTCTTGCCAAGACTCTAGGGTCGGGATTCTCTTTCCAGAGGCCGCAAAGGGGCAATACCACTCGCACCGCACCTTCGATGTGAATGATCACATTCAACGCCGTCAGTACCAAAGCCAAAAGAATCTGCTGAATCATGGCGCGGGCGCATTCTCACCGGGCGATGGAGCGGGAATGCGATAGAAGGTGGCGTACAGAACGGGGACCATGACCATGGTAAGAATCGTTCCCAGCGTCAGGCCGAAGATGATCGTCATCGCCAGCGAAACCCAGAACACGTCCTGCAAGAGGGGCATTACGCCGAGCACCGTGGTGGCCGCGGCATTGATGACCGGACGCAGGCGCGAAACGGCCGCCTCGACAACGGCGTCGTAGGGCGCAAGGCCGTCGGCCAGGTTGGCGTTGATCTGGTCGAACAACACCACGGCGTTCTTGATCATCATTCCCGACAGGCTCATGGCCCCCAACAGGGCGACGAAACCGAACGCTGTTTGTGTCAACAGGAAGCCGGCCGTAATGCCGATCATCACGAACGGAATGACCAGGAAGATGATCAGCGGGGGCCGGTAGGCGTTGAAGAGCACCACCAGGATCAATACCATGAGCGTGACCGCCGGAATGATGCCCGGCACAAGATACTGCTGCGATTCGGTCGAACTGTTGTACTCGCCGTCCCAGTCGAGCCGGTAGCCGGGCGGCAGTTGCATCGCCTCGAAGTCGGCCAGGACGCCGTTGCGCAGGGTGGGGGCGGTCACACCGTTGGGCGAGCACTGCACGGTAATGGCCCGGCGGCGGTCCCAACGCCAAATCATATTGTCTTCCCACTCGATGCCGATCCCGTCGATCACTTGGGAAAGGGGGACGGAACGAGCCGACGCCGCGGCGAACACCTGGACGTTGCTCAACTGGACGGCGGCCTGGCTTCGCTCGTCGGTATTGCTTCGCACAAGAATGGGAATCAGGTCGTCCCCTTCGCGGTATTGCCCCACCGGCACGCCGTCGAAGGCCCGGCGCGTGGCTTCGGCCAGGTCGTCGCGCGAGATATCGGCCCAGCGCCCGCGCTCCTGGTTGTAGCGCGGCACGAGCTTTCGGACCGGGTTGCGCCAATTGGTGCGAATGTCCATGGCGTTGGGGTTGGCGCGCAGGATGGCCATGGCCTCGTCGGCGATGCGCCGCAGAACTTCCGGGCTGGCATCGGCCGGGCCGCTGAAGCGGGCCTCCAGCTTCCAGTCGTCGAACGCGCCCACGGCGTACTTGCGCACGCGGACCATCGCCTCGGGCACGTTTGCGCCGGCCCAGGCACTCATGTGGGCAATCAGCCCGTCGACGTCGCTGAACGACTGCACGTTGACGATGATTTGCGCGTAAGCCGGGTTGGGGTCCTCGGGACTGACCGGCAGGTAGAACCGCGGCGGGCCCCTGCCGACGAACGTGGCCACGGCGGTCACCTCCGGCCGCTGCGACAATTCTTCCTCAAGCTCCAGCAAGTTGCCCGCCGTCTGCTGGAGCCGCGTGCCCTCCGGCATCCAGTAGTCGATCATCACCTGCGCCCGGCTGGCGTCGGGAAAGAACATCTGCGGCACGAACCGGAAGCCGAATAGGGAAAGCAGCAGCAGCCCCACGGCGCTACCCATGAACAGCAGCCGGAAGCGAATGGCCTTGGCCAGCAGGCCGCGGAACGCCTGAAAGAACGCGCCCCCGAAGGCGTCGCCCTGCGGCGCGCCGGGCTTCGGGCCGGGAAGCCAGTCGTGGCACAGCAGCGGGTTCAGCGTCAAGGCGAACAGCCAGCTCAGCATCAGCGAGATGGCCACTACGGTAAACAATCCGCCGGCGTACTCGCCGGAGCTGGCGCTGGAAAGGAAGATGGGAAAGAACGCCATGCAGGCGACGACGGTCGCGCCGAACAGCGCGCCGGCCGGCTGGCCGGCGGCCTCAATGGCCGCCTGCTTCCGGTTCATGCCGCGGGCGAGTTTCACGGTGAACCCGTCGGCCACGACAATCGCGTTGTCGACCATCATTCCCATGGCGATGACCAAGGCCCCCAGGGACACGCGGTGCAAATCGATGCCCACAATGGCCATGACCACGAACGTTCCCAGAATGGGGAACACCAGCCCACTGATGCCGATGATGACCCCCACGCGCCACCCCATGGTAAGCGCGAGCACCACGAGCACGATGGCGACGGCCTGGGTGAGGTTGACCACGAACCCGCGAATGGAATCGTTCACCAGGTCGGACTGCCAGGAGATTCGCTCGACCTCAATGCCGATGGGCAGCTCGGCAGTCAATTCGGCAAGCCGCGCGTCGATGGCGCGGCCGACGGCAACCACGTTCGCTCCGGAGGCGGGGGCCATAGCCAGGGCAATTCCCGGACGCCCGTTGAACCGCATCCGATGCGTCGGCGGGTCGACATAGCCGCTGGTAACCGTGGCGAAATCCTTGATGCGAATGATTTCATCACGCCGGCCGGCTCCCGATGGATCGGGGGCTCCAGCCCCGGCAATCGACAGTTCGCCGATGGCCTCGGCCGAGTCGAACTCGCCGGTCGGAGCGATGCGGAATCGCTGCGTCTGAAAGTCGACGCGGCCCGCGTCGACCACCATGTTCTGAGTTTGCAGGGTGCGCACCAACTGCTCGGGCGTCAGCCCGAGTTGGGACAACTGCGTTTCCGACACGTCGATATAAACCCGCCGGTCCTGAGCGCCCCAGAGGTCGGCGCGGGCGACGCCGGGCACAAGGCTCAATTCCTTCCGCAGTGCCTTCACGTGGCTTTCCAGTTCGGCATAGCTGTAGCCGTCGCTGGTCACCGCCAACAGGAAGCCGAACACGGCGCCGAAGTCGTCGCCCACCTGGGGCGGGCCGGCGCCGGGCGGCAGCGACGGTTCCACGTCGCGAATCTTCTTGCGCAGCACGTCCCACACCTGCCCAATTCGGTCGGCCCAGTACTCCTCCTTGATGTCCACCTTGATAATCGACATGCCCGGACGCGACTGAGAGTACACATTCTTGACCTCGCCCATCTCTTGGAGCTTGGTCTCGATGCGGTCGGTGACTTCCAACTCCACCTGTTCCGGGCTGGCGCCGGGATAGAGCGTGGTAACGGCGGCCGTTTTGATGGTGAACTCCGGGTCTTCAAGCTGGCCAAGCTGGAAGAAGCTGAACATGCCCCCGACAAGGAAGAGCATCGCGCAAAAGACGGTAATGGCCCTTTTGTCGAGGGCTAAGGCGGGCAGGTTCATGGGCTACGCGCCTCCTTCCGGCATCCGTCGCACCTTCCGGCCCTCCTCAAGCGTCTCGACGCCGGCCGTCACGACCCACTCTCCCACTTGCAGCCCTTCGGTCACTCGAATGCCTCCCGAGGTGAGTTCCGCCGTCGTTACGGGGCGGCGCGTCACGGTCTGGGAAAACTCATCGACCACCCAGACATGGCTCTGCTTTTCGGCGCCGAAGGCAAAGACCGCACTGACCGGCACGACGATCGCGATCGGACGATCGGCGTCCGACTCCCGCGGATTCCCCCGCACGCGCCCCGCCATGCCGGGACGGATTTTGGCGTCTTCCGGCTGATCGACTTGCACGGTAACGGGGAAGGTGCGCGTCGATTGCGAGGCTTCCGTGCCCACCTCGGTAATCCGGCCGGTGAACTCCTGGCCGGGCAGCGCGTCGAATTGGCAGGTAACATCCTGGACCAACGGCACGAGCGCAATGACGCTCTCGGGAAGCTGTACGGTCACCTCGATCCGGGTCGAGTCGATCAATCGCACGACGGGCTGCTTCGCCTGGATCGTCTGAAAGTTCTCGACGAACCTGGCGGCTATGTTGCCGTCGAAGGGGGCCAGCAGTCGCGTGTATTTCAGCCGGTTGTCCGCATCGGTGACGGTCGCCTGGAGGGCCTGGATTTCCGCCCGTTTTGCCAGCAGGTCTTCCTCCCTCGCGCCAACCCGGCCGATTTCTAGATTCGCCTCGGCAATCTTGACCTGCGCCGCGCTACGGTCGCGTTGGGCCAGGCTCAGGTCGAATTGCGACCTGGAGATCGCCCTGCTCGGCAGGAGTTCGGAGTTGCGATCGAATTCCGCTTGCGCGGCCAAGGCGATTGCCCGGGCCTCGGCAAGGGCTGCTCGGAGCTGTTCGATCTCTTCCGGACGTGCCCCGCGTTCCATGGCCAGCAACTGGGACCTGGCCCGCTCCAGGTTCCCCTTGGCCAGGTCCACGGCGGTCTGGAAATCGCTGGGATCAATCGCGGCTATCAGGTCGCCCGTCTTCAGCGCCTCGCCCACCCTGACCGGCAGCGCCACCAGCGGCCCGGAAACACGGAAGGAAAGCTCGACGATTCCCGCGGCCTCGGCCCGACCGGGATACCATCGGCCCTGGATGGCCTCCACGTCGCCGACCTTGATCGCCCGCACCGGACGGACGGCCGGCTCGGCCGCCGGCTCGGAACAACCGGCCAAGGTCAAGGCGAGGAGTGAACAGAGAAGAGGAAGATGCTTCATGGCGTAGTCCCGCGTGGGCACAGGGAATCAGAGCAACTGTCATGCACGCGAAGGGGACCGTCCCATTTTCGCGGCGTCAGCGGCTGGGCGGTTGGGCAAATGGCCGTTCCTGTCGCCAAAATTGGGTCAGTCCCCCCAGGGTCTTATCGGACGGCTTTCAACGCGTCGGCCGCCGCCTCGCGAACGAATTGCACGTCGTCGTTCGCGGCCTTCTCCAGGGCCGCGGTGGCATCGCGAGCGAGGGGCCCCAAGGCCGCCAGGCCGTCGGCGGCCGCAATTCGGGTTTCGGGCAATGGATCGGCCAGCCCGGCCACCAGGACGGGAACCGCCTTGGCAGCCGTCTCGGGCGACGCGGCGGGCTGGATTTCCACGAGGGTTCGGGCGGCGATGACCGCCAGGGCCTTGTCGTCGCTTTCCATTGCCTTGAGCACCAACGGTTCCGCCTCTGCCGCGCCCGGTCCGATCCGCCCCAGTGCAAGAATGATCGCGTGGGCGTTCTTTTCCTGATCGGCTTCGAGGACTGCGCACAGGGCGGGTACTGCGTTTTTGGCCGCCGGCCCGATCTTGCCCAGGGCAACCGCCGCCTCGGTGGCAAGGTGCATATCCTCATCGGCAACCAACTCGGCCAGCGCCTCGGTGGCGGGCGCGGCTTCCGGACCCATTTGACCCAAGACGTACGTGACCTCGACCTGGAGCTGATCGTGGGTTTGGAGCAGGTTCACCAGCCCTGGCACGGCCGGTGCGCCCAGCGAGGCCATGGCGTCCAATGCGTGGTAGACGGTCGTGGCGTCGGCGTCCTTCATGGCTTCTTCCCAAATCGGGATAACAATCTCCGGCGCCGGCGGCAGTGCGGCCAACGCCCGGGCGGCAACCTGCCTGACCTGGGGATTCTCGTCCTTCATCCGCGCGACGAGTTCTACGACAGCCTCGCGCCGGAGTTCCATATCGTCCGGATGCACCCGCGCCAGCGCCCAATAACTTACGGTGCGCAGTCCCGGACGCTCGCTCTTGGTGTTGGCCCGGACTGCCGGCTCAACGTCGGCGGGAATGGTGCCAAGCTGCCCAAGGACGAACGTTGCGGTCGGGGCCACGTGTTCGTCTTCCAGGGCTGCGGCAATTTCCGGCACGGCGGGCGCCGCGGCCTCGCCGATGGCGCCCAAGGCAAGGATGGCCTGCATGCGGATTTCCTCGCGCGGGTCTTGGATCTTCGCGGTCAAGGCCGGCACGGCGTCCTTGGCGGCGGGCCCGATGTCGCGCAGCACGACACACACCCAGTACGCCGCATCGTCGTTGTCGAGCGCCCTGATGAGCCCCGGTACGGCGGCCTCGCCGGCCTCCGCCAACGCATGCAGAACGCGCAGTTGGACACCTGGGTCCGAATCCTGCAGCAACTTCGTCAATAATGGGATCATGACCTCCGGGCCCGGGTGGATCGCCGCCAATGCACTGATTGCATGCCTGCGGACGCTCGGGTCTTCATCCGCCAGCAAGGCCGTCAACTCGCCGGCGGCGGGTTTCGCAAGTTCCCCCATCGCGCCCAGCTTCTGTGCCGCACGGGCACGCACCTCGGCGGACGGATCGGACAGCGAGGCGGTCAACGACGCAACGCCGTCGCCGGTGCTTGCATCGTCGGTTGGTGCTGCTTCGGTTGGTGCAGGCAGACTGGGTGCATCGGGCGAATCGTCCGGGTGGATTGTCGCCGGCGTAGCCGTATCGGGGCCTGCGCTATCCGAGCATCCCAGCGACACCATACAGGCTAGGACGACCATATAGCCTAGGGCGATTAGCAAAATGTTTCTTTGTGAAGTGAGAGTCATCGGTCATGCTCCAGTAGGGCGTGTGTTTGCATAAGGCTCATTGCCGGGCGTGTGTGAAAAATGTCAGGGGTACGGGCAACTTTCGCAATCCTGAGAAGCGCGTCGCAAAGCTATCTGGCCACCTGCTACAACTGGCTCCGGGACGTGGCGTAAATCAGACTTCGCAGGAAATTCCTGGACGCGACGTACTCTTGGGGAGGAATGTCCCTGATCTGCGATCTCAGATCGGCGAACATCGTTTCGATCGTCTGACGCGCTGCCATCTGGTTGGACATGCTGAGCGTTCCGTGGGCGGCCATCGTTGCAGACAACTGATCCAATTGGGCGCGCTGTGCGGCGAATTGGTCCTGCTGAAGTGCTGGCGGCCAGGTAATCTGTCCGGTGACCGAGTGCATGTCGCTCGGGCTGAGCGGCTTGGGCGCGCCATCGCGGGCGAAGCGCGCGATTTGCTCCGCAGTGGGCCGCGGTGCCCGTTCGGCCTCACGGTAGGCCCGATTGGCCGCTCGCATCTGAAAAAAGGTGTCCGTATACAACGCGCTATTCTCAATGGCGTTCCTCCGGGCTTGGGTCATGTTGACTGCCGCCGCAGAGGTCGAGAGATTGTAATTGCCCATGGCGCTGATCGCGTTCGCCATTCCGTTCATCGCCGATCCGGCCGCCGTGCTCGCTCCGAAGGAGCCGGGAAAGAAACCGCCTACGGCGATCGTACCGCCCTCCGGCACGGCGGGCTGGTACTGGGCGGCGGCGGTCTGGGCCAGTATGACGGCGCCAATCGCCATGATGTACGGGATGGGATGCAAGAACTTCATCGCATTCGCTCCTAGATGGAAGTGGCTTGAGGACCTACGAAACCGCACCGTGCATGATTGCTCGACGAGTGGCCTGCGCGCTGTTCGCCTTCGATGGGGCGTCCATGTTTGAGATTGTTGCGTCACGGGTCTTGATGATCCGTGAAACCAATAATAGTATACTCACCCCAAGGGCGACGTCAACCGAGTACGGTACGGGTTCGGAAAATTGGGTCGCGTCCTGTCACGAAGACTCGCGTTCAGAGCGGCCCTCCTGTTTGCAGCCATCGGCCTTGAGCAATCGTCGAACCGATTCCCGGATGCCCGGCGGCCATTCGCTAAGTGTCTATTGCGCAAGGACTTACGGCGTGCGAGTCGGTTGCTGAGTTTTATTCGGCCCGTCTCTTCTCGTGGCACGCCCCTTGCCGTGAAACATAGGCCACGTCGCCCCAAGGGCCGTTTACGGCGGAATGCCCCTTTCGCGTGGAGCGGATGAAAACTGCCGCCGCCGCCACCTTGTAAACGGTTGTTGGAAGCCGCCTGTTGGATTGCGGGCGCAAGCCGCGCTAGCTCGTCGGCTGGCCAAGAATCGTCCCCGCAAGGGTGGCAAATGGCTGCAACCGGCCGGTTTCGTCTCTGACTTGGCGATTCCGATATAGACACCGCGCATTGCAAACTGCATGCGCCGGGAAGCCAGGACGTTGCAGTATGCACGATTGCGAGCACTTCGCCTCCGGGGGGAGCGGTTGCGTAAATCCTTATCTTACAACGTCTTGCGAATCAACTCACGCATGGCGCGACCGTTCGGCACGCGATATGCGACACTTCAACGGTGCCAATGATCGAAACACCTGCCCGAAGTGCGGGACCGCGATGACCCGCGGTTGAACAGGCCTTTCCCAAAAGGTAACCGAACCATGCCACGCTCCGAGGCGATCGGTCCGCAGTCTCCAGGCACGGCAGCCGCCACGGTGGCCGTGCCTGAGTGGCAGGGCCGGGTTTCACCCGTGTTCGACGTGGCCGGCACGCTGGTGCTGGTCCGGGCCGCAATGGACGGCCAGGAAGACAGCCGGCAGACGGGAAGCCTGGGAAACGCCTCGGCGCACGAGCGGGCACGGCGTCTTCGAGAATTGGGAGTCGACGTGCTGGTGTGCGGCGCCATTTCCCGGCCGCTGGAGGCGCTGGTGGGCGCCGAAGGCATCCGCGTTGTCGCGAACATTTGCGGCCCGGTCGACGAGGTGGTGGCGGCGTTCCACAACGGAACGCTCGACGATGGCCGTTTCGCCATGCCCGGCTGCTGCCGAAGAAGGCAACGTGGCCCAAATCGCTGCCGCCGGGGCCGCGGCCTGTAGATATCGGATAGCCTTATTACCCCTGAGGAGAACCCATGAAACTCGTAATTACCGCCCAAGGCCCGACGCTCGACAGCCCGGTCGATCCCCGGTTCGGACGGGCACGCTATTTCCTGCTGGTCGATAGCGACACCGGCAGCTTTACCGCGCACGACAATGCCCAGAACCTCAACGCTGCGCAGGGCGCCGGCATCCAAGCGGCGCAAACCGTGGTGGAATTGGGCGCCGGGGCGGTGCTCACCGGCAATGTCGGCCCCAAGGCATTTACCACCTTGCAGGCCGGGCAGGTGGCGGTTTATCCGGGTGCCGCAGGCACCGTGCGAGAGGCCGTGGAGCAATGGCGGTCGGGCAACAGTCAACCGGCCGCAAAGGCCACCGTGCAGGGGCACTGAAAGGAGAACCAATCATGCCAGGTGGAGATCGTACCGGACCGATGGGAATGGGTCCGAGGACCGGCCGCGGAGCCGGCTATTGCGC
>SKZG01000343.1 GCA_007127495.1 Planctomycetales bacterium | reverse complement strand
CGCGAAGGGGACAGTCCCATTTTCTCGGCCGTTGCGGGCGACTCGTTGGTTTTCGTGGCGGGGGGCCGTGAAAATTGGGACAGTCCCCCGGCGCGTACGGCCAATGCCACGTACATTACCCTCCCTCGGGGAGGGTCGGACGCGGTAGCGGCCGGGGAGGGTTGCGAGAAACCAAGTTTATCCCGCGATTTGCCCTCCCCGCTCGTTCCTCGCGACCCTCCCGGAGGGAGGGTGAAGTCCAAAGTAAGTGGTATCGGGCGCACCGCCGTCACGGGCAGGCCGTCGATCAGCAGCGAGGTGCGGCTGACGGCTACGTCCCAGCCCGGTTCCACGCCGGAGGTGATCTCGTACACCTGCCCGTCCGACAGCCCGACCTCGACCGGCGCACGGCGGACGCGGCCATCCTCGTATACGAACACGGCCGGCCGCCCCTCGGTGAACACCACCGCGTCGACGGGCACGGCAGTGACGTCCGACGCCGCGCCGATCGGCACGGCCACGCGGACGAACCCGCCCGCCTTCAAGATGCCTTGCCGGTTGTCGATGGTCACCCGAATGCGGAAAGTGCGTGTTTCCGGGTCGACTTTGGAGTTGATCAGGTCGATGCGGGCGGGAAAGGCCGTGGCAATCCCCTCGGCCTGCACCGTGGCCACGTCACCCAGCCGGACGACGCCCTGGTATCGCTCGGGGACGGGCACCTGGGCAAAGAGGATCTGGGGATCGATGATCTGCATGATTTCGACGCGCGGCATGGCGGTGACCCGGTCACCCACGTCGATGAAACGATCGGTGATGACCGCGTCGTAGGGCGCGCGGACGGTCGTCTTGTCGAGCTTCTCCTGCTGGATGGCAACGCGTGCGGCGGCCGCGGTGACGTGGGCTTCGGCCACGGCCACTTCCTCCGGGGTGGGGCCGGCCTTGGCCATGGCCAGCGCGGCCTCGGCCTGCCTCACGGCGGCGGCGGCCATGTGCGCCGCGGCGGTCGTTTCGTCGAACTGCCCACGCGAAACGGCCCGCGTCGAGAGGAGCTGCTCGGAGCGAGCCAGGTCGGCCTGCGCGCGATCGGCGGCCGCCTGCGCCTCCTCCAGCATGGCCGCGAGGCGGTCCACCTCCTCCTTGCGCCGCCAGGCGAGCAGGTGGTCGAGGTTGCGGCGGGCCAATTCGTGCTCGGCCTTGGCCGTGCTGAGCGCCAGTTCGATGTCGACCGGGTCGATCTGCACCAGCACATCTCCTTGGCGCACCGGGTGGCCCAGGTCGAGCCCGAGGGATTGCGACTTCAACTGCCCGGCTTCCTCGTACTCGACGCTCCGCTCGGAGGCGGGAAACGACGCGATCCGGCCGTCCACGTCGGAGACGATGGTCGTGGCCCTTAACGGAATCAGCGTACCCACCAGGTCGAGTTCCGTGCGGATCGACGCGCGGCGAACCGGCGCCACGTCGACGCGGATGGGCTCTGGCGGGCCGGATGGCCGTTCGGTGGCGTCGGTGCGGCCGCAACCGGCCGCCAGAAACAGCGTCGACAATAGAGTCGCCGAAAGCGTCAGCGAGTACCACACAACATGGGGATGGCGTGTCATGTCTGATCCTCCGTTTCGGACTCGGACGGGTCGCGACTATCGGCCGCGGCGTGATGCGTGGAAGGGGCAATGAGCATGCCGGCCAGGAACACGTCGACCCCGTGCTCGATGACCTCCTGCATGGACGTTCCATGCGAGAGGTAGCAGCCCTGCACCGTCGCGCCGTAGAGCAGCCCGGAAAGGGCGACCATGGTTTTTCGGGCATCAACCGGGCGAAATTCACCGGTGGCAATTCCCCGCTCCACGATACCCAAGAAGTGCTGGAGCAACTGCTCATGGTCGGCCTTGTAGGCCTCCGGTCCGGTTCCGCGGAACTCGGCCCGATCCTGGACGAACACTTCGAGGTATTCGGGGTGCTCGTCGAAGAATTGTCCGTAGGCACCGCACGCGGCGCGCAGCTTGGCGGCGGCCCCCGACGCGGCCCGTTCGGCCTCGACCAGCGCATGGCGCATGCGTTTGAACACCTCGAAGGCGGTAGCCCAAAAGAGGTCTTCTTTTGTTCCGAAGTGTCGATAGACGGTCCCCTTGCCCACGGCGGCGCGGTCGGCAATCACCTGGACGTCCGTGGCCCGGAATCCAAGCTCGGCGAAGGTCTGGATGGCCTGTTCGAGGATGGCCTCGCCTTTTTCGGATAGTTCGAGGGTGGCGAAGTCGTTTGGCATGGTTTTCCCCGGGGGGTTCGTGGGACGGGCGCGTCCGTCCCAGCTCGCTCGCAAAATTGGACGGGCGCGCCCGTCCATGATTATTCTAGCGGCCACGGCCGAAAATGTCAACACCGCTCAACCGCCGCTCAACCGCCGCCCAGGCCCTCGTTCGCCGAGGCCTCCAAGGAGGGCCGGCCAATTCCGGTTCGCAGATTTACGTTGCCCCGGCTCTTCTCCCGCTGGATCCGCCGGTGGAGCAAGACGCCCCCCCCTCGATCGCGCCGACGAGTCGGG
>SKZG01000442.1 GCA_007127495.1 Planctomycetales bacterium | reverse complement strand
TTGCAGTATCTTGCCGGAATCGAGGGTGCCCAATTGGACCCCGACGGAACGCACATCCATTGGGCCTTGCCGCTGCTGGAACCCGGTGCCGAGACAACCTACCAGATGCGAGCCAGGCTGGGCCTTCCCGGAACGAACCGGCTGGAACTTGCGGCCCAGGCCGACGACGCGCTGACCGCCTCGGCCGAGGCACTTACCCGCGTCGAAGCCATGGCCGACTTGGCCATGGAGGTGGAAGACCCGGGCGCGCCGGTTCCCGTGGGGAGCGACGTCGTGTACAAGCTCCGGGTGCGCAACCGCGGGACCAAGGCTGCCGAGAATGTCGAAATCGTCGCATATTTTTCGCGCGGCATTGAACCGGTGTCGGCCGAAGGCGGAGCGCATCGGATCGGACCCGGCCAAGTGATCTTCAGTCCCTTGGCTTCTTTGGCCGCCGGGGGTGAATTGGTGCTGGCGATCCGCGCGCGGGCAGAGCAGGCCGGCAACCACATCTTCCGTGCCGAGATCCACTGCAAGCCGCTGGACACACGCCTCGTACGCGAAGAAACGACCCATTTCTATCAGGATGGGGCGGCCGGCCTCGCCGCCGATTCGAAGCCCGAGACGGTCAACACGGCCGACCGGCGCGCCGCAACCGGCGAGCGGGTTGCGCAGGAACCGCAAGCCCACGCGACCCCGCAACGGTAACCGGTCAGGCACTTCGCCGGGCGATCCAGCCGCATACAAAGCCCAGCATGGCCGCTCCGGCGGTCAAGCCGCCAAACACCATCGGATCGCCCGCAAAGTAATTCACCAAACTGCCGAACACCGCGGCGGCTGTCAACATCAGCGCGAGCGCCATGATGATCATGGCCACCGTCTGCACGCGCAAGCGCCGCCGGATGGACTGAAGCACGGCAAGCACGTCGTCGGGCTGTGGTAGCGGCGCGTTGGTCATGGAACGTCCTGCGTTGCCCTAAGGGTCCCATTGTAGTCGAAGCCCTCGACACCGAGCTTCAGTCGGAAAACAGCTTCCTTGGCGGCAACCGTTGTATACAGATACCCGTTGTGAAAGTGGCAGTTGGTAGCCCGCCACCCTCCGGCATCGTATTGACGGATCAAGAGCCCGCTTCGGAGGTCGACGACATTCACGACCCCCCCGCGCCGCATGGCGACATACAGGCGGCCGTGGGCGTCGAAAACCATTCCATCCGGGTCGAATTTGCCGCCGACAAATGTGCCCCGCGTTTCGTCGGGAAAGTCGGCGAGCACGCGCTGGTTTTCGGCGGCGCCGTCCGCTGTCAGGTCGTAAATGAGAACACGGTACTGCCGACTCTCGGCCACGCATAGCTGCTTCTGGTCGGGGGTGACGGCGATGCCGCTCGGGTATGCCAAACCGGTGGCGAGCAATGTGGTTCGGCCGGTACGGACGTCGTATCGGTAGACGGAACCGGTCGGATTCTCAGCGGTCGATTCTCCTGGATCGGTGAAGAAGACGTTTCCTTGCCGATCCAGCGCAATATCGTGGACGTTGTCAAAGCGCTTGCCCTCGGACCGTTCAGCCAGCACTTCGACCTGCGAGCCGTCGTCGGCAACGCGTAACAGACGCCCGCCGCCGAGATCGGCGACGATGATCCGGCCTTGGCTGTCAAGCTTCAGCCCATTGGCTTGTGGCGTGCGCCCCTCGAGCGGCACCAGCGTGCGAAGGTCGCAGAAGACCGAAGCCGTACCATCGGCTGCGATCCGCCCCACGGTGCCAAGCTCGCGATAGTTGGCCACGAAAAGCTCGCCGGCCGCGTTCACGGCCGGCCCGGCGGCGAACGCAAACCCGGTGGCCGCCAGCTTCGGCTGCACCGAATGCGACGGCGGCAGGTCGGCATGCTCCGAACCGGCCACACCGGCCGCGCCGAGCCGCAAGGCCAAGCAAAACAAGACAATGGCTCTTGCGTTTCGAGCTGCCGTCAGCCCTTGTTTCCGAGTCGGCGCGCGACGTGCGACGGCTGCGCTATCACAGACAGCACCCGGCAATGGAGGAGGCACAACAATTGGACCTCGCGACATGATCACACCTCTACCTGGAAAAAAGCCCGTTACTGACACCATTATAGCCAGCCACCGATGCAAACACCACCGATACCGGTTTGGGGAGCCTTAGAGTTGGGTAGTTAGACCCCCATCGCGGGACTGTATTACCGCCGACTTTTCCAGCCTATGTCTCCCATATCACACAGACATGCCACACGACCCATTTGCAGGGCAAACCGCTCTTTGCGGCGCGTGGCAGCGTCGGCTATACTTCCGACCCGTCCAACCGAGCAATTGTTTGAGGTCGGCTCGTTGCGAGGGCAATGACGCTTGGATCGCCCGGGGCAAGGCCGTTGGACGTACTCCTGAGAGAGGCGGTTCGCCTCCATGGCAATCGGCGACTGTTCCGCAAGGCATCCATGAGACGCATCGCGCGGTTTCAACTGGCAATCATGACACTGTTGTGCCTGGCTACCTTGGGCTGCGGCACCACCCGGTGGTCCGATACCCGGCGCACGGCCACGGAACAAGCGTTGCTCTCCGACGCGATGGACCGCGCGGTGAGCCAGCTCGACTTTCGTGCGCTCGCCGGCAAGAGCGTGTACCTCGACTCAACCTTCGTCAAAAACGCGACCGACTCGGAGTACCTGATCAGCACCATGCGCCAGCACATCTTGGCCTCCGGCTGCGTGCTTCGCGACAAGAAGGACGAGGCCGATTACGTTCTGGAAATGCGTGCCGGAGCCGTGGGCACGGATCGGCATGAGCTGCTGTTTGGCGTGCCGGCGACCGAAATCCCCTCGGTGTTGCCGGTGACCGGCGTTCCGCGCGCCGTGCCGGAAATGCCGTTTATGAAGAAGACTGAACAGCGCGGCGTCGCTAGGATTGCGGTGTTCGCCTACAACAGCCGCACGGGGCGCCCCGTGTGGCAATCGGGCCTGATCCCGGTTGAAAGCACCGCCAAAGATCTTTGGGTCTTGGGAGCAGGCCCCTTTCAACGGGGAACCATCTATGACGGCACGCAATTCGCCGGCGACAAGCTGACAATTCCGCTCATCGATCCGACGTCCCGCCGCGAGAGCGACGATGCTTTCACCGTAGCCAGTGAGGCGTATTTTTCCGAGCCCGTGGAAGCAGAGCCCCAATTGGCCGGCGCCGACGAGCCGGAAGACAGCCGGCCTCCGGAAGCTGCGGGCCCCGCGCCGCAGGCGGTCAAGCAGGCCGCCGTGCACGACGCCGAGGACGGCGAAGTAGCGCCCGCCGGGTATGCGGAGGCCGCTGAGGAAAGGGACTAAGAGGGAGCTACGATGCCGCGGAAGAATGTTCCTGGGCCAATTCCTCACGGGCGGGACAGGCCCCTGATTGCGGTCGATGTCGGCAACGCATGCATGAAGCTGGGCCGATTCGATGCATGGCCGCCGGGTCCGGAAGCGGCGGCGGGCTTGCCGTCGCCCGACGCTTCCCTGACCCTCGATGGCCGCCGGCCGCCGTTCGACCTGCTCGCTGCCTGGCTTGGCGAATCGGCGATGTCGGGCTTCTCCTGGTGGATTGGCAGTGTCAACCGCCCGGCCGCGACCGCATTGCTCGATTGGCTGCACGCCACGCGGCGGCGCGATCCCATCACACTCCTCAGCTCGGCCGACATGCCTTTGGAGATCCGGCTAGCCGAACCCGACCGTGTGGGAGTCGATCGATTGCTTGACGCCGTAGCGGCCAACGCGCTTCGCGAACGCGGCCGTGCCGCCGTAGTGGTCGATGTGGGAACGGCCATCACGGTCGATCTGATTGCGCCGGACGGAGCCTTCTGCGGCGGCGCGATCGTGCCCGGAATCGCCATGTCGGCCCGCGCCCTGCACGAGTTCACGGACCTGCTCCCGCTGGTGGACGTGGCTGAGCTTTGCAACCCTCCATCGCCGCTGGGCACCTCGACCATCGAATCGATGCGCAGCGGGCTGTTCTGGTTTGCGGTCGGCGCCATACGCGAATTGGCCGGACGCATGACGGCCGAGCATGGCCCGGCGACCGGCGGCGGCGAGCCGCTTCCGCCGCACCTCTTCCTGACCGGAGGGGCCGGCGAGACGGTCGCGAGCCTTCTGGAACCGCAGGCGCAGCTCGTACCCCACCTTACGCTGGCAGGCATCGCGCTGACAGCTCGCGCAAGTACAGGCACTGTGCCTCGGTGAAGGGGACGGCGGCGCCCGGCGGCGGCGGATCCGGCACCAGGCGCTCGGCGATGCCGCGCAGCAAGTTCGCAATGCCTTCCCCGCGCAACGCGCTGGTGGCCATCGCCGGAGGGCGAGCACCGGGAGCGACCGCCAGGTCGCTTTTGTTATCGACGTGCAGCGCCTGCGGCACGTCCCGCAGCCATTGCCGCTCTTCGGCTGATAGCGGTCTTGTACGGTCAAACACCAAGACAATGAGATCCGCGGCGGCGATCTGTTCGCGCGCCAACAGGGCGCCGCGGAGGAGCACCGGTTCGTCGGTGCCGGCGGCTGCGTTCGGGGCGAGTCCGGCGGTATCGGTGAGTTCCACCGGCCAGCCGTCGATGGCGGTTGTGGCGGTGAGCACGTCGCGCGTCGTGCCGGCGGTGGGATCGACGATGACGCGCTCGTAACCCAGCATGGCGTTCATCAAGCAGCTCTTGCCCACATTCGGCCTGCCCGTCAAGACAACGCGCCAGGGGCGCGTCAGATGACGGCCCACCTCGGCCCGCGCAAGTAAGTCGGCCGCCTTCTCGCGCGCAGCGCGGTACTTCCCGGCGACGATGAGGTTCTCCACTTCGACGAGGGCCCTTCGTAGCGCGCCGCCGAACTGATCGAGCAGGATGGCGGCGGTACGTTCCGTGCGCGCATGGGCCAGCGCGAGATGGGCGTCGGCGGTGATCGAATCGGCCGGTTGCCGGCGCACCCATTCCGGCCAGTCGCATCGGTGCCCGCCGGCTTGGGCCAGGACGGCTTCGATTCGCTCCGCGGCCGCGGGGCCGCCGTGGCAATGTATTTCGACTGCGTCACGGCCGTGACGGCACACAACGATCGGTTCACCCGGCTCGTCACCGAAAAGCCCCAGCAGGGGCCGATGCAACGGGCACTGGCGGAGTGGTCTTCCGGCCCGTACTCGAACATGGGTTGCAACGGCTTCGACGGCGCCCGGCCCTTCCGCGCGCACCGTGGCGATGGCCCCGGAGCCGGGCGGGGTAAGTCGCGCGGTATAGAATGAATTCGGCTCCGGCATAACCTCCGCACCCTGACACCGCACACAAGACCCTCGGGGGCATCGGACCCGCCAACGGTTACGACCACCAACCGCGGCCATGGAATACCGATCGCCGTTCAAGCCGGCGCGAATCGGTAGGGCGGGCTGTGCCCGCCGTAATCGCGCAGTTTCCAACCGCGGCCATTATAGCAGAACTCGGGCGGGTGTCAGGGCCGGTCGGGTTCGGATAGAATGGCTTCACGAGTTGAGAAGCCTTACACCCAGCCCCCATGACCACCTTCGACACTTTCGCCAACGACGTTCGGAACCTCGACCGGGAATTGCGGGCCCTTGCCCCGGCCGGGGCGGCGGTGGGCGTTGCGCCGCCGGCGGGTCGAGAATGGTACGACCTGCTCCAACGAAAGCTGCTCTCCCAATTGGAACTGCCGCCCGTGCTCATCGTGGCCGCCGTGGGCGGCACCAACATCGGCAAGTCGGTCCTCTTCAATCACCTCGCCGGCGAAGTCGCCAGCGCCGCCAGCCCCTTGGCCGCCGGCACCAAGCACCCGGTTTGCCTTGCGCCGAGCGGCCTGGACACTCCCGACGTGCTCGGCCGGCTTTTTCCAGCATTCGAACTGCGAGCTTGGACCGCTGCGGACGATGCACTGAACGATTCGCCTGAAAACCGGCTGTTCTGGCGCCGCGGCCGGCAAACGCCAAAGCGGTTGTTGCTGCTCGACGCACCCGACGTCGATAGCGACGCCGAGGTGAACTGGGAGCGCGCGCGGGCGATCCGGCAGGCGGCCGACGTGCTGCTGGCCGTGCTGACGCAACAGAAGTACAACGACGCGGCGGTCAAGCAGTTCTTCCGTGCGGCCGTTGAGGCCGATCAACCGATCATCGTCCTTTTCAACCAGGTTGACCTGAAGGCCGACGCGCCGTACTGGCCCGCCTGGCTGGCCACCTTCTGCCGCGAAACCGGCGCTGAGCCCGACCTGGTTTACGTGATCCCCCACGATCGCCGTGCCGCGGACGAGCTGCGATTGCCGTTTTACGCAATCGGTTCCGATGGCTCGCAACCTCTTGGGCGGCCGAGCGAGTTGCGGCAGGAATTGGCGGCATTGCACTTCGACACGATCAAGGTGCGCACCTTTCGGGGCGCGTTGCGGCGCGTGCTCGATTCTCGGCAGGGAGTAGGCGGCTATTTGCAGGAACTGCGCACGGCCTCTGAGAACTACGCCGCCGCGGCAGAGGCGCTGGAGGCCTCCGAGCTGGCGCGTCTCGCCTGGCCGGCACTGCCGGCCAACGTGCTCGTCGATGAAATCCGCCGGTGGTGGCATTCGCGGCGCCGGCCATGGTCGCAACACATCCACGCATTCTACCGGGGCCTGGGCCAGGGGCTGACGTGGCCTATTCGCGCCGCTCGCAACGTGGTGACCGGTCCCGCCCCCGATGCAGTCGATGTCTTCAAGGCACGCGAGCGGGAGGCCGTGGTCGTCGCGGTGCGCAAAATGTACGACGAGCTGGACCGGCTCGCCCATGTCGGCAACGAGACCCTCCGCCCGCGCCTCCAAAAGCTGTTGGCCGGCAGTGAGCGAGCCGAGTTGCTCAACCGTGTGGCCGCCGCGCACGCTCAGTTACCGGCGGTCGATGACGACTATCGGGTGTTCCTGCGCAACGAACTCGATGCCTGGCGCGAGGCCAATCCCAGGGCCGTCCTGCTGCTCCAGTCGCTCGATCAAGCATGGGCGCTGGCACGCCCAACCATCACCGTAGCCCTCGTGGTCAGTAGCTGGGGCCTGGCCGACGTGCTGGTCGATCAGGCGGGCAACCTTGCCGTCGAGCTGGCGCTCACCGGCGGGCTGACCGGCGGCGGGGAGGCGATCGTCGGCGGAACGACCGAGGGCGTGCAAAAAGCCGCCGCGAGGTTGTTCTCGCGTTTGCAAACCCAGTATGCGAAACAGCGGGCCGGGTGGTTGGCCGAGTGGCTGACCGGGGAACTCTTGGGCAGCCTGCTCAACGAGTTGCGCCGCGGGGCCCAATTACCCGAGGAGGTCGCGTTCCGCGAAGCCGCGACGTGCTGCAAACGCCTCGCCGCCGCTTTGGCGCTTTCCGAATAGCCGTTTGCAAACCGCTAAGACTGCATGGGCGAGAGGACCGGATCGAGGAATCGGCCGCCGCTTTCGTACCAGCCCTGCTTGGTAAATCGGCACCAACTCAGGTCGATCAGAAACCCGATCCACTGGCCGCCGGCTGCTTGCAACGAAACGATCATTCGCCGGTGCGGCAACGGCTTCCGATGATAGAAACCCAGTCCACACTCGGAAAGGTGCTTCCCTACCACAACCATGGTTTCTCCCTCCGGAGTCGCGCCGTCGTCACCCACCGGTGTAAGATGCACCAGGTAGGGGAACGGGTAGCGGACATCGCGCCGCCGCTCGATCATTTCATGCTTCGGGTACAGGGTGGTCAACAGTGCCCACACCTGCGTTCGGACGTCATCGCCCGGCTCGTCGTGGACCTCTGGCACAAGCGCCGGCTGCAGCTCGAGAGTTGTCGGCTCCATGGGCATCGTTCCTCTGAAGTGGCATCGTTGTAGAAACTGGACGCCGTAGCCTCGAAACGGCACGCCGGCGACATCCTAGAAAGCAAGGGAAGACAAGGGACCGGACGAAGGCGCCCCGTGCGGCCGGCCAATACGCCGGCCAAAGAAAATCTAGGTCACGATCGTTCCGTTGTCAAATCGCGGAACCGATGCCGGCATGTAGAAACCCCGCAGCCTTTGACGTCGCGCCGGTGACCGACGGCGTCGATTTTACATGACCGGGCGCTACGCGGCTGGCTCAGTCACGGGCGTGCTTCCGGCGGAACTCAACCGGCGAGAGACCTTCGCTCGCGCGAAATGCCCGCACCATCGGTTTCAACTCGGAGAAGCCGGCGGCGTGGGCGACGGCCTCGACTCCCTGGTCGGTTTCCAGCAACAGGCGTTTGGCGCGCTCCAGGCGGCAGCGGGTGATTTCCGCGTGGATGCTGCGCCCAATGCCCCGCTGGAACCGCCGTTCCAGCGACCGCCGCGACAGGTCGGTTTGCTCGACGACGTCGGGCACGCCGATGGGCCGGGCGGCCCGGTCGCGAATGAAGCGCAGCAGTTCGGCCAGCACGCGGTCCTCCTGGGCCACCACGTCGGTCGAGCGGCGAGCGACCACCCACAGCGGAACGACCGGAACCTCGTGCCGGCCGGTCATGCGGCCCGCCATCATGCCGTCGAGCAACTCGGCCGCCGCGTAGCCGGCGGCTTCCAGGTTCAAGGCCACGCTCGACAGCGGAGGATCGCCCAACTCGCACACCAGCTCGTCGTTGTCGGCGCCGACGACGGCCACCTCGTCGGGCACCTGCACCGCGGCGTCGCGACAGGCGATGAGCAACTTTCGGCCGTGGTCGTCGTTGCAGGCCATCAGGCCGATCGGCTTGGGCAGCTCGCCCAGCCAGCCTGCCAACAGCGGGCGCTGCTCTTCCCAGGGCTCGCGGCGCTCGGAGCGGGGGTGCGGATAGACGTGGCACGGAAACCCGGCCTCGGCCACGTATTGGGCGAACGAACGCTCGCGCACCTCGGACCATAGGCATCGGGGAATGCCGCAGTACGCGAACTGGCGGAATCCGCGCTCCAGCAGATGGTCGGCCGCCATCCGGGCAATGGTTTCGGACTGCGAGCGGATTTCGCACAGCCCCAGCTCCGGATTGACCGTGGTAAACTCCTCGAACGACGCCTCCAGCGCGATGGCCGGCACGCCTGCCGCGCGAATGGCTCGGGCCAACTCGGGGCTGGAAATACGCGCGATGATGCCCCGCACGCCCTCGCGGCGCATTTTGGGCAACTGCTGCTCGAAATGTCCGGGCGACACCTCCAGCGTCCAGGGGCCGTGCAGGCGGGCGTAGCGGACGATGCCCCGCAACAGGTCGCGGCCGTAAACCCGCGACGTCTCCAGCAAGAGGGCAACCTTCGGCGTGTCGGTCATGGTCATGCGTTTCAACAAAGGGAATGATAGTGCTATTCTACCTGCCGCAAAATGGCAAGACTATAGCGCGCCACGGCTGCTTGCCCTGACGCGTCGACTGCCAGCAGCGAATCCCTTCTCTTTTCCCTCTTTGCGCCTTCGCGCCTTTGAATGAGCCTTTCATCAACCCCAACGTCGATTCCATATCTTCTGAACGGTTGTCCACAAGAAAGGCTCCCGCATTGCCGCAAAGTGGCACTCATTTTGCGCAAAATGACCTTGTACCCCGGTGTGCCCGGGGCATAATGAACCAGTCGCCGTTCATGGGGGCACTGTCTCAAGCTTCGCTGAGCACAGAGCGTTTTGCCCAGTGAGCCACCGTCGCAGCCGCGAAATATGGGACTGCCCCCTTCGCGTGGAGCCGGGAAAACTGCCCCCGCCGCCCCGTGAACACTTACATGAACCATAACTACCCGGCAGATACAAGGCGCCGTGACCGGGTAACTCAACCAGCAGGAGACGATTGCCATGACTCCATCCACACAGCACAAACATGCTTGTTGCTCTTGCAAGGGAAGCGCGGAGGGCTGCGGCGTCCTGCCTTCTGTCAACCGCCGCCGGTTCCTGAATCTTTCCGGGGCAACCTTGGGCTCGGCCCTTCTATCGCCGTACT
>SKZG01000311.1 GCA_007127495.1 Planctomycetales bacterium | reverse complement strand
CCGCTTCATTGTAGTAGGCACACGCCGTGTGCCGTCCCTAAAACAAAGGCTTTCTGCACCAGAAACGGAAGAGCCGTGAATAATCCGCTCTAAAGTCTTATCCGGCGTTCGGACGATAACGACTTTACCGATTACAGGAACCCTGGCGATTCGCCTGTCTTACGCAGGCTAAACGGCTAGGGCACTTAGGGGCTTTGGGAAAAACATATCGAGGTAAACCATGTCGGCGTCAAAGAACCGACGAGGTCCCTGGCCGGCCGTCGTGCTAGGCTGTGGGATGTTCCTGACCATTGGGTTGACCGGATGCCAGGTGGACGTGGGCGGGCAAACGCTGCCCAGCCCGTATTATCTCACCGACGACGTTCAGTACTTCCCGGCGGGGCCGCAGTTCAAACTATCGAACGAAGCTGCCGCCATGAGGGCCCGCGCTGAGGAAGAGGCCTTGATGCGCTGACCGGAAACCTGTTGCGATCACGCCGAACGTGGACCGATGGCCTTCGGCCAGCGAGTGCGTTTGGGGCCTGGAGCCCAAAACGCACCCATTCGGACACGTTGTTGGGGGGGACGGCGCCCCGGCGTTGCTGACGTCTGAGACGTGCCGGATCGGGCCCCAAACGTCCGGACGTCGGCAGCGCGGGGAGTAGATCGTCGGAAAGGCGACTTATGATCGAACTCGAGCTTTCGCAACCCGCACAGTATTGGGCAAGTGTGGCGCTCATCTGGATCGGCTTGGGGATTGTCGCCGGCCTGGTCGCCCGCATGTTGGTCCCCGTGCGCGAGCCCGGCGCCGTCGGTACGCTGGTCATCGGTATTCTCGGCAGCACGGCAGGGCTGTGGACGCTTTCGCTCGTGGTGGCTGATCGCCCGGTCAACCCGATCAGCCCGGCAGGATTCTTTGCCGCCTGCCTGGGCGCCTTCGTGCTGCTGTTGGGCCACCATGTATGCCAGGCATATATTGCCAAGCGCCGTGAGGACCCGACGAACACGTCTTCGTAGCGGGCGTATCTGGCCCCGTCGTTACGCAAGCGCGCCGAACAACACGCGCTGAACAGCCCTTGGCATCCGGTTCGATGGACATTAAAGTAACCGCAACCACAACCGCTCCCCGGCCGGACGGGGACAGTCCCGTTTTCGCAGCACAAAGGGCGTTTTTGCCCAATGATCCACCGTTTTCGCGGCGAAAGAGCGTTCACCACGAGGGTATTGCTGAATGTCGACACATGCGCTTGATCCGCAGAGCCGCGCATCGGACACCTCGCCGGTCGAGGCGCCGATCTGGCCGGTCGTTACGACCGTGGCCCTGGTGGTGGCGGTATGGATTGCCGCCGGCTCGATCGGGGTGCTGGCTGATCCACTCCGTCGCGTGCTCACGTGGCTTGCCCTGCTGACGGCCTTGGGCGCGGGGTTGCCCCGCGCCGGCATGGAGTGGTCGAAGCGGTTGGGCCTCGCGGCGGCGGTGCTGGTGGGGCTTCTGATGACGGCCGCCCCACAGCCGGAGGCACAAATGCTGACCGTTGCCCTGGTGGGAGCGGCCATTGCCTGGGTCCATTGCGACCTGCCGCGCCGGATCGTGCTGCTCGGCGCCGTGGCCGCATTGGCTCTGGCCCTGTTCCACGTCGCCGCAGGGGCCGTTCCGGTGCTGTGGCTCGCCGCCAACGCTTTGGCACAAAGTTTGGGCCGAATGGGCGGTGCGATTGCCGGTGAGCCGTTGGAAGTCGGCGCAACCTACGGCGGGCTCGATTTCCTGATTGTCATGACCGTGGTCTATGCCGGTTGGCTGGCCGCCACGCCCGCGCCCCGGCTGCGGCGCGGCCTGTTGGCCGCTGCGGCGATTCTGCTGGGGCATTTCGCCTACCTGGCGGTGCTCGCGCATACCGAAACCCTCCTGGCCATGTTGCCTGAGCGGGCCATGCCGCCCGAGTCGGATCGGCAGATTCTGGGTATTTGGACGTGGGGGAACGCAGCCCGCCGGCTCTTGCCCTGGAACGTGCCGCTGGTGGCCGCGGCCCTTCACGGCGCCGTGCTTGCCTCGATGCTGCGCTGGGCCGCGTGGTTGCCCGTGGTCGATCCCAAACCAGAACTCAGCGAACGGGAGAAACGCGAGCGAGACGAGCAGCTTACCGGCCCCGCGATCCTGGCCGATATGGCGTTGCGTTTCGGGCCCATCGTGCTCGCTTTGCTGGTGCCGACCGTCGGTTGGCTGGCCGCAACGGATTCGAGCCTGCGCGGGAAGACGATTGTCGCCTATGAAGAGGGCTACTTCGACTGGCTCCGGCCCACGCACGACGATGCGGAGGTGGAAGCCGACGCCTCGTTCGGCATGTTGCCCACGCTGGTGGAAAGCCTTGGCGGCAGGTTCCTGCGCAGCGAGGCACTCTCGCAAGCTGATTTGGACGCCGCTGACGTGGTGCTGCTTCTGCACCCCGACCAGCCCTGGCAGCCCGAGCAGCTTCAGCGCCTCTGGGACTATGTGCGCGGCGGCGGTTCGCTGCTGCTTGCCGCTGAGCCGCGAATCGTGCAGCGCGG
>SKZG01000524.1 GCA_007127495.1 Planctomycetales bacterium | reverse complement strand
CCCGGGATCCCCAGCCGATCCATGGCGGCAAGTTCGGCGCGGAGTTGCTCTTCGGTCACCTCGTAGAGCGGGATCGACCGCCGAAGAAGCTCCGCTTCCATTTCCACGCGCGAAAGTTGCGCCCACTGCGCCGCTTGCCAAAGACTCAGCCGGTGTGCCTGAAACAATCGGCAGGCAATTTCGATCTTGGCATCCTGCTCCGTCAGCCTCGCCTGCTCAAGCAGAGAATCGGGAATTGTCAATGGCATTGCGATGTCCCTCAACGTGCGGCGGCGGTATCGATCGTATGCTGATCTATGGCCATTGTACTCGATGCGCTTGCGAGAGCATAGTGAGCACCGGAAAAGTCGGGCTGTACTTCGCCCGGCTTCGACGGCGGGCGGCGGTCGCCCATGATGGGGCGGAAACGGTCTTTCTGCCGGTAGCTGAACCATTGCCGCAGCACGTGCTTGCCCGACACCTCGTAGTTCCACACGGCCGGCGGTACGCGCTCCACGGGAAGTCGGGGACACAATACCCATGTTGACAAGCTGGGCATTGACCGGCGAGCCGGTTGACACAGCGCCCGCGTGAGCCTACACTGCACGCTGGCTTGAATCGAGCCGCAGGATGGGACGTCGCCCGGAATATCGGGCGAATGAGTTCACCGTCATCGGCCGGGTCTCCGATATCGCGGTCATCGCCCGAGGCGTTCGCGTAAGCGCCCGCCTCATTCGCTTACCCGCACGCACAGACACCGGCATGCCCAAGGCACCGACTCCCACACCGACCGGATGGTCGCCCGTGGGCAGGAGCTGGCTATTTCGGAACAAGAAGGAATGAATCGATCATGATCACCAATTCCGTATTCGACCTAAGTGCGCCTGAAAAGCTTCAATTGGTGGAGGACCTGTGGGACGATCTGGCAACCAACCCAGACGAAGTTCCCATCCACGACTGGCAAAAGGAGGAACTCGCCCGGCGCAAGGCGAACTTGACCAGCCGACCGGCGGCCGGGGTTTCTTGGGAGGACGTCAAACGCAGGATCAGGACCCGCTATGGCCGTTGACTTAGTCCTGGCGCCCAAAGCTGAGCAGGACGTCCGCGAAGCGTACGATTGGTACGAAAGCTGTCGGAATGGTCTCGGCGAGGAATTCCTGGGATGTGTCGATGCTGCCATTCAGCGCATTTGTCGCACGCCGGACTTCTGTGCCAAAGTACATGCAGAATTTCGCCGAGCGTTGGTTCGACGATTTCCCTACGCGATCTTTTACGAATATACTGCGGGGCAGGTCACAGTTTACTGCGTCTTCCACACATCCCGAGACCCCGATAAGTGGCGGTCGAGGTTAACCTAATTGGGACACAGTTCATTCCCGCCACGCGGTCCATGCCCTCGGCAGTCCTCCGCGGGCGTTTCGTCGGTGCTTGGAGGGCGCTTTGCTCGTGCAGTTCGGAAATGGAGATCAAGGGGCCGGAGCACACACGGTCGAGCAGGGAATCGGGAATGGTCAATGGCATTGCGACCTCCTTCAACGTGCCGCGGCGGTATTGATCGTATGCTGATCTATCGCTATTGTACCCTATGCGCTCGCGAGAGCATAGCGAGCACCGGAGACTGGCGGCCACCTGTTGGGCCGGACGGCTCCTTCGATCAGGTCGGTGGTGTATTCGGCGGGCTAGTGGTCGGGCTGTACTTCGCCCAGCTTCGACGGCGGGCGGCGGTCGCCCATGATGGGGCGGGAACGGTCTTTCTGTCGGTCGCTGAACCATTGCCGCACCACGTGCTTGCCCGACCTACCTGGTTCTTCGTGCTCTTCGTGTCCTTCGTGGTGAACTACTTCACTTGCATCTTCCGTCACGCGGCGTGGGAATCGGCCGGCAGCCGCCGTTCTTTGGCGACGATGATTATGCGGCGTACATCGAATGGATGGCCGACCATGGACGCGACGAGGGCGTGGCGATCTGGGCGTATGGGCGTATTGCCGGATGTCCAACCACGTCCAATCTTCTCGAAGATATTGACGACCTAGCCGTCGCCGCCGAGCGCGTCGATGAGCGCACCATTCCTCATGCCGCCGCAATGGCGGAACTGAGAAAAGATGGGTACTTACCAGATTGAGTGGAAGAAATCCGCATTGCGAGAACTCAAGCGATTCGACAAGCATGTTTTCCCTCGTACTTCGTCGTGGCAGCCTGTACGGCAGTTTGCCCCGGCCGCGGAAGGGCGGACAGAAACATGGGGGCAGAAAGATCGAGGGACTGGCTTCCATGGGGGTGCGACTCTTCAGCCGCGCAAGGCATCTTTCCGTCCCCATGTTTCTGTCCTATCGCGACTCGCTTCTGCGTACTTGTATTGGCCTGTTTTTCCCTTTGCAATCCGGCGTCCGACCTGCTAAACTTGGATAACTATACATGCGTCCATTTCCGTTGATTGTTCCTGCCGCGCAGCCAAGGGGTAATAATGGGGGGTTGAAATTGCAAAACCGGAAAATTGACACCCAAAAAATCGGGGCCAACGTGTAGAGCCAGGTGGGTAGAACGGCGGAAT
>SKZG01000069.1 GCA_007127495.1 Planctomycetales bacterium | reverse complement strand
TCCTGGTCGATCAGTCGGGCTCGATGGCCAACCGGTGGGGTGGCGAGGCGGGAAAGACCAAGGCCGAAGGCGTTGCCGACGCCATCAACCGCCTCGTGCAGACGCTCGTTTATCGCTGCGCCAAGGGCGAGTACATCCTCGACCGCTACCATATCGGCGTGATCGGTTACGGCGCCGACATCGGCCTGGGGTTCACCGGGGAATTGTCCGGCGGCGTGCTCCAACCGGTCAGCGCCATCGGCAACCATCCGCTGCGCATCGAGGAGCGCGTCCGACGGATGGACGACGGCGCCGGCGGACTGATCGAGCAAGTTGTGAAATTCCCGGTGTGGTTCGAACCGCTGGCCGCCGGCAAGACACCCATGTGTACCGCCTTGCAAGCCGCGTGCGACGTGATCCGCGGCTTCGTCAGCCAGTATCCGTACTGCTTCCCGCCTATCGTCATGAACATTACCGACGGCATGGCGACGGACGGGCACCCCGCGCAGACTGCCGCGGAACTGTGCAACCTGGCTTCGCACGACGGAGGTGTGTTGCTGTTCAACCTGCACATTTCCGAACGCGGGGAGTCTCCGGTGCTGTTTCCCGTCGACGAAACGTACCTGCCCGACGACTTCGCCCGAATGCTGTTCCGCATGTCGAGCCTGCTGCCTCCACCCATGCTTCATCAGGCGCGGGTTCAAGAGGCCGAGGTCGCCGAGGGCGCGCGGGGGTTCGCCTTCAATGCCGATCTGGTTTCGGTCATTCGGTTCTTGGATATCGGCACCCGGATCGACCGCTATTAACAGGAATTGCAAACCGCGATGGGCGTTACCGTTCGTTCCTTCTGGCTGCCGCGGCTGGGGCACAAGCCCGACGAATACGAGGACGCATTCGCCGCGGAACCCTCGACCGGCCGCTATGCCATCGCCGACGGGGCGGGCGAGGGCGCCTTTACCGGCCTGTGGGCCCGGCTTCTCGTCGATGGATTTGCCCACGCGCCCAACCCCGATTTGGCCCGGTGGCCCGACGCGCTGGCCGGGGTGCAAGCCGAGTGGAACGGGGCGATGCACGGCCGCCCGCTGCCGTGGTACGGTCAAGAGCAGGTGGCCGAAGGGGCCTTCGCAACCTTCTTGGGTCTCATCGTTGAGCATGCAAATGATGCGACGCACCGCTGGCAGGCCGTTTCCGTGGGCGACTGCTGCCTGTTCCACACGCGCGGCCCGACGTTGCTAACCGCCTTTCCGATCGGCAACTCCGGCGAATTCGGCAACGCGCCGCGCCTTGTCGGCTCCAGGATGCCTGCGGAACAGGCGGCCGCCCGCGTCTGCCACGCCGAGGGCTTCGCCTGCCCGGACGACCGGCTTTGGCTGATGACCGACGCGCTGGCCCACTGGTGCCTCGCTTCGCACGAAGCGGGCGCGGACCCCTGGCAAGCAATGGAACCGCTGTTGGCGCCGGAGGCCACGGTGGACTCTTTCCGGCTGTGGGTGGACGACCTGCACGCCACCGGCCGGTTGCGGAACGACGACGTAACCCTTATGGTGCTGCAAATACGCTGACCGAGGCACCGTCATGCCTTTGCCGAACCCGGACGAATACGCCAACGCGCTGCAAAACCTTGCACAGACGGTGGCCGACGACGAACTGCGCGAAGGCCGGCTCGCGCTCACGCCGCTCGGGCTGCCGATGCTCTGGTCGGGCGGCTTTGCCGACGTGTACCGCGTCCACTGCCCGCGAACAGGCAACACCTGGGCGGTGAAGTGTTTCACCCGCGAAATACCGGCGCGGGAAGATCGTTATCGGCAAATCGCCGCCCACCTCGAACAAGCGAGCCTGCCGTTCACCATGGAGTTCAAGTACCTCCAGCGCGGGGTGCTCGTGGCCGGCACATGGTATCCGATCGTCAAGATGCGATGGGTGGACGGGCACCTGCTCAACGAGTTCGTCGAGGGCCACCTCGACCAGCCCCAGCGGCTCCGACAGTTCTTGCGGCTTTGGGTGAAAATGGCCGACCGGCTACGAGCCGCCGAAACGGCCCATGCCGATTTGCAGCACGGCAACGTCTTGCTCGTACCGGTGCGCGACGGCCAGCTCGCCTTGCGGCTGATCGACTACGACGGCGTGTACGTACCCACGCTTGCCGGAGTGCGTTCCGGCGAGTCGGGCCACGCCGCGTACCAGCACCCGCAGCGGCTGCGGCAGGGCACGTACAACGGCGAGGTGGACCGGTTCCCCCAGTTGGCCATCTACTGTGCCATCCACTGCGTTGCGACCGAAGGCCCACAGTTGTGGGAGCGGTTCAACAACGGCGACAACCTGCTGTTCCGCGAGCAGGATTTCGGCGAACCGCGCACTTCGGA
This sequence comes from Planctomycetales bacterium, assembly GCA_007127495.1. Taxonomy (GTDB): domain Bacteria; phylum Planctomycetota; class Planctomycetia; order Pirellulales; family Thermoguttaceae; genus PWXP01. The sequence goes on along the minus strand of SKZG01000069.1, from coordinate 190 downwards.
GTTGTTTCGCGCGCTGTGGCGGTCGCCTAACGCCGACACCCGCGCACTGGTGGGCCGGTTGATCCTTGCCTGCCGCCAACCGCTCGAAGATGTCCCCTGGCTCGATGAGGTGGTGGACGAACGCCGGGTGCGTGCGCTGACGCGCAAGCAGGAAAGCGGCGTTGACAACGTTCTGTCCGCGCGTGGCCCT
>SKZG01000581.1 GCA_007127495.1 Planctomycetales bacterium | reverse complement strand
GCGCCCGTCCCGGACCATCGGCAGCAGCATAAACTGCATGGTTTCCTGCGTGTAGCCGTGCGCCTGCATGCGCACCAGCAGCGTTTCGGGCTCGTAGCCGGGCACGTCGTCGGCCGCGGGGAGTTTTTCCAGGTCGATTCGATGCTCCTGCAGCCAGGCGGCGTAGGGCCGCTGCGCCGCCCAGGTGCTTTTGAGTTCTTCGTCGGGCACGAGGCGGCCCTGCTCGAAGTCGACCAGGAACATGCGCCCGGGCTGCAAGCGGCCCTTTTCCTTGATGAGCTTCGGCAGAATCGGCAGCACGCCCACCTCGCTGGCCATGATCACGCGGTCGTCGTGCGTCAGGTAGTAGCGGCTGGGCCTCAGCCCGTTGCGGTCGAGCACCGCCCCGATGTACTTCCCGTCGGTGAACACGATCGAGGCCGGGCCGTCCCACGGCTCCATCAGGCAGGAGTGGTACTCGTAGAACGCCCGCTTCGCCTCCGGCATCGCCTCGTGATGCTGCCACGCCTCGGGCACCATCATCATGACGGCCCCTTGAAGCGTGCGGCCCGTCTGAAGAAAGAACTCCAGCACGTTGTCGAACGTGCCCGAGTCGGAGCAGTCGGGCTCGACCACCGGAAACAGCTTGGCCAACTCGGGGCCGAACACCTCGCTTTGCAGCAGGCCCTCGCGGGCTTGCATCCAGTTCATGTTGCCGCGCAGCGTGTTGATCTCGCCGTTGTGCGACATGAACCGGTTCGGCTGCGCGCGGTCCCAGCTTGGGAACGTGTTCGTGCTGAACCGGGAATGGACCATGGCCAAGTGGGTCACGTAGTCGGGATCGCACAGGTCGCGGTAGTACACGGTCAACTGGTGCGAGGTGAGCATGCCCTTGTACACGATCACGCGTGTGGACAGGCTGCAAATGTAGAATGCTTTTGCCTGCCGCAAGTCGGGATTGCCGCGAATCTCTTGGCTCGCGCGCTTGCGGATGAGGTACAACTGCCGCTCGAACTCGTCGGCCCCCACGCCGTCGGCCGCGGCCACGAAGAGCTGCTCGATCCACGGTTCGCCGGCGCGGGCCGTCTCGCCGATGTCGGCATGGTTCGGGCAGGTGAACACCTTCCGCCATCCGACCAGGCGCTGGCCCTGCTCGGCGACGATCCGCTCCACCGCCCTCTTGCAGGGGACGCGCTCCGCGGCCAGCTTCGGGAAGAACACCACGCCGGCGGCGAACCGGCCGGGCTCGGGCAGGTCGGCCTTCAGCTCGTCGCGGGCCACCTTGCGCAGGAACTCGTGGGGTAGGGCCGTGAGCATACCGGCCCCGTCGCCGGTGTTCGCCTCGCAGCCGCAGGCGCCGCGGTGGTCCATGTTCTTCAGCACGGTTTCGGCATCGCGGACGATCTGGTGGCTGCGCTGGCCCTTAATATGCGCCACGAACCCCACGCCGCAACTGTCGTGCTCCATTCGCGGGTCGTAGAGGCCACGCTGGCCAGGTGGCGTGTGGTTATTTTGGTGAATCATCGATCGCCTCGAACAGTTCTCCGCAACCGAGCGCAGTGGATAATTATCCCAAATACTGTACTTCGGCAGCATTAGTGCCTCAAATACAATGATAGCCCCGGAGTGCTACGAGTGTCAAGGGGCTGCGCGGCAAAAATCAATTGGGGGGTGCCGTCGGGCGTCGATCGTGAACTTGCGAAGTGATAGCAGTAGCCGAAGTCGTATAGACTCCGGACTGAGCCCTCAGATAGCGAAGTCTCGCGACTTCAGCTACGATGCTGGTGTATGAGAAACCGGCTTGGCGAAGCGTTTAGTGTTCCGGGTGCCCGGCAAGTGCGAGCGACTCGAGAACTTCACGCGGCTCAACGCGGATGCCCGGCGGGGTTTCAACGCTGATCCGGACAGTGTCGCCTTGGATATCGAGAATGGTCACGATGATGTTATCTCCAATGACGACGCTTTCGCCCTTTATTCTTGGAATGACGATCACGGCTATTTGTTCCTTTCGTGTGACGATGTGGCGATAAGGAAACCTGCCTTGGCGGTCGATGAAGCCGCGTCCATTCAGCCGATTCGCATATCCTACCTTCTTGCCCGGCGGTGTCAACCCGAGGATTCCATTGGCGTTGTTTTCCCAGAAAATGATGGCAGAGAAATGGACCTTTCCCCGGACCGGCCTTTCTCCGCCGCGAGAATTGGGACAGTCGCTCGTGAACGGTTACGGCGGAGGGGCTTGACACCGCCTCCGAAATCTTGGACATTTCGGGGGTCGGCCAGGGGGCCGGCTCCATGAACGATTCCCGGCTTTTCCGTTTCTAGGTGCCGACAGCCTTTGTTTCAGGGACGGCGCACGGCGTGTGCCTTGGTTTCAGGGACGGCACACGGCGTGTGCCTACTACATTAAAGCGGCCTGCACCTAGAACGGAACAGCCCCATTTCTTCCCTTGCTTTGTTGCTTCGGGGAGCGGCCCATGCCTGCTCGGAGTCCGGCGTCCAGAACCCGGCATCGCCACGGTTTTACTTTGGTGGAGTTGATCGTTGTGATTACAATCATCG
>SKZG01000373.1 GCA_007127495.1 Planctomycetales bacterium | reverse complement strand
GCTGTATGCCGTTTCGGCGATCTACCATTCGGTCCGGCCCGGCCGTACCAAGCGAGCGCTTCAGATCGCCGACCATGCCGCAATCTACCTGCTGATCGCGGGAACCTATACGCCCTTCGCGCTCGGCGCGCTGCGAGGTCCCTGGGGATGGGGACTCTTCAGCGCCGTTTGGGCACTGGCCGTGTTCGGGATCGTCCAGGAACTTTTTGCTTCCACGCGACCGTGGTGCCCGTCGCTTCTGTTGTACCTGGCCACGGGGTGGGTCGCGCTGGTGGCCATCCGGCCGATCGTCGTGCATGTGCCGCTCGGGGGGCTGGTGCTCCTTCTGGCCGGCGGCACGGCCTACACGGTCGGCATCGTCTTCTATTCCATCGAACGCGTCCGATACTTCCACGCCGTATGGCATCTGTTCGTACTGGCGGGCACGGCATTTCACTTCTTCGCGGTCATGAACTACGCGTGAGCGGCGTCGCGGCGGCCGGGAGAGACCGTCTCGCAACTCGGCGGCTCACAGCAGCAACCAGCGGGTTCGGCTGCGGGCTGGATGTGTCGGTATTCCCCCCAAAGGCCTTGCAGGGAAAACCACTACACGAGGTACGACGACCTGTGCGATGCCGCCGGAGTCCGTCATCCGAGAACCTCGGATGCCTGGTTTGCCGGAGCATGCCGATGGATCAACTGGAGCAACGTCGCTCGATCAAGGGGCTTCGAGAGATAGTCGTCGCAGCCAGCATCGAGGCATCGCTGCCGATCCTCCTTCATGGCGTGGGCGGTCAGAGCGATAATCGGCCCCTGGTAGCCCATCTCCCGAAGCTTGCCTGTTGCTTCGTAGCCGTCCATCACCGGCATCTGCATGTCCATAAGGATCACATCAAACGGTTGCTCGGAGCTTCTACCACCGAAGGCGTACTCGACTGCTTTCTGTCCATTCTCAACGACGGTTACTTCAGCCCCCGCCTTCCGGAGCAGAAAGGCAATCAACCGCTGATTGTCCGGGCCATCCTCAACCAGCAGGATTCGGCAGTTCAATGCATGGGTGCTGCCCGCTGCCGTCATTCTACCCTCGTCTCTTGCGCTTTGCTCCTGGAAACCTGAATCGATGAATGGTCTTGCTGTGATGGTTGCGGTGAACGTCGTTCCCTTCCCCAAGACGCTGGATACCGTGATGTCGCCGCCCAACATTTGGGCCAATCGTTTGCTGATCGCCAAACCAAGTCCGGTCCCGCCGAATTGACGGCGTGCGGAGCCATCTGCCTGGTAGAATGGCTGAAACAATAGGGGCACTTCGTCTGCGCCGATACCGATGCCGGTGTCAATGATGTCGAATCGCAGTGTTGCATCCTCACTCGATACATCCTTGGAAATCACAACCCGAACGCCCCCGGTCTCGGTGAACTTGATGGCGTTACCGACGAGATTCACCAAGATTTGCCGCAGACGCATGGGAGCGGTGAGGATTCGATCCGAAAGGTTCTCCTGGACCTCAGCCGACAGAGGCAATCCTTTGGCGTCGGCCCGAACTTGCATTGTGGTCATCACCTCCGACACAAGCTGCCGCAGTGAGCAGGGCTGGAAATCGAGTTCCTGTTTTCCGGCCTCAATCTTGGAAAGGTCCAGGATATCGTTGATGAGCTGGAGCAAATGCTCGCCGTTGCGTTTGACAATCCGGCACGCTTCGACCGTCTCTTCGTCGTGTGCCGCTGCCAGCAGAATGTCGCTGAAACCGAGAATCGCCGTCATCGGGGTGCGAATTTCGTGGCTCATATTGGCCAGGAACTCACTCTTGGCCCGGCTGGCAGCTTCAGCTCTTTCATAAGCGTCCTTGAGGGCTGCTTCGGCGCGCTTGCGATCTGCGATGCCCCGGATAATGGCCGATGCACCGATGATTCTGCCCTCGTGGTCCTTGATCGGAGACAGCGTAACCGACACGTCCACAAGGCTTCCATTGTTCCTGCGGCCGACGCTATCGAAGTGCTCGACGAGGCCGCCCTGCTGGAGTCTTGCAAGAAGTGTTGCCACTTCGTCGGGTCGGTCTGAAAAAAGCTGCGATATTGGCTCCCCGATCATCTCGTACGCTGTGTATCCGTAAAGCTGCTTGGCGCCGGGGTTCCACGAAGTGACGAAGCCGTCGAGGGTGGCGCCGATGATGGCATCTTGCGAGGAACTGACGATGGCGGAGAAGTGAGCGAGTTGCTTCTCGGCCGCTTTCCGTTCACTGATGTCTCGGGCAAAGGCGCAGTTGTATTCCTTTCCGTCAAAGTTCATGACATTGACGCTGACCTCCACCGGGAAGACTCGGCCGGTCCTTGTGCGGTGGCGGCTTTCAATGACAAAGGACTTCCTTTCACGAATCTCATCCCAGTGCGGCCGCCACTGCTCTTGGGTCATACAAGGATCGACGTCGAATACCGTCTTGGCCTGGAGTTCGTCACGGGAATACTCCAGAACATCGCAAGCCTTCTGGTTGGCGAAGACGATTCGCGCCTCGGCATCGATCCAGAAAATGCAGTCGCCCGCCTGCTCGATACAGAAGTTGGCT
>SKZG01000251.1 GCA_007127495.1 Planctomycetales bacterium | reverse complement strand
TGGACGCCCCAGCCGCCGCCGATGTACACGCCGCCGCCGCCGAGGTCGTGCAGGTGGCAGCGCTCAACGAGGTTGTCGCTGCAGCCTGCTCCCAGCCAGATGGCGTGGGCGCCCGTGTTGGCGATGGTGCAGTCGACGAAGCTGGCGTGGCGCAGGCCGGCGGCCTGGACGAGGCCCGGTTGATAGACTTCGCCCTGGCCCGGGTTGCGCAGCCGCCGCAGGTTCGAGTTGGTGTGCCGGAAGGCGATGCCGCGGAAGTGCATGTGCTCGACGTAGTCGTCGGCGGCCGGGTCGCCCTGGATTTCGACCAGGGTTGAGGTGACGACCGGGGCAATCGCCTCCACCGTCTCGGGCGTCTCGCCCGCCATGGGATAGTAGTACAGCGTTTCCGTCTCGCGGTTGAGGTACCACTCGCCCGGCTCGTCCAGCGCTTCAAAGACGTTCTCGACATAGTACCGCTGCTGCCGCTGCCAGCGGCCCATGGGCCACGGGGCGGGCTCGCGCAGCAGCACGCTGCGCGACTCCATGTCCACGCATCGAATGTGATGGATCGACGTTTCCCAGGAATGGTACACCACCACGATGGCGTCCTCCAGGCGATCCCACTGCCGGATGTCGCCTTCGTGGAAGTAGAAGGCCCGGTTCTGGTTTCGCCCGGCGGGTCCGTCGGTGCGGAAGAACCGGCCACGGCTGGGAGTGCGGGCGCGGGTGCGACGCTCGCCGTTGACGAAAAGCTGGTTGAATCGCCAAGGGCGGCCCAGGGGTGTTTCCGGCACACGGGTCCGCCATAGCCGGCCGTCGGGCTCCCAGCCGGCGATGGGAAGACCTCCGCTAATGACGGGCCGCTCACCGGGATAGGCCGCGTAGGTGACCGGAGCGGCCTTCGTTCCCGAATCGGCCGGCGTGAAGACCAACGGCCGGCTCTGCCGGTAGGTGCCCTCGCGCAGCAGCACGGTCACCGGCGCCTTCGCCCCTTCGGCGTTGATTTCGCGAACGCGCTGCTGCGCGCGGACCACGCTGGCCACGGGGCCGTCGGTCCGGTCGGCGTTGGGTTCTGCCAAGTCGCCCGACCAGGCGTCATCGCCGGCGGGCGACACATAGAGCGTGCGTTCTGCCGCCTGCCCTGAACTTGGCAACGCCGTCGAAAACACCGCAACGGCGGACATGCCGCAGGTGAGGAGCCGCAGGATAGCACTTCGCATGGAGATTACCTTTCGTTGTTGCCGGCGCCGGCCGCAATCGCTAGCGGCTCGGTTCGGGCGGCGAACGAACTCAACCAACCGTTTGACCCTTTTCGGTCGCGAACGACGAAAGTACCAGTGTAGTAGGGAGAGTCTCTGTTGTCAAATCATCGAACGGCACGGTCGGGTGCAGATCGGGGTCAGGCTTTAAATGTTAAGTTTTGCTTGGTCTGGCCTTCACAATGGCGGTCGCCAAATGGTTGACGGCCGACGTGAGGTCGTGGTTCCCCTCTCGAAGTTTGCGGCGGATCGTGCTCACCGCCGCGGAACTGATCCCGCCGTAGTGCGCACCCACCGCCCGACCGCTATGGCCCGAAAGTTAACATTTAAAGGCTCTTCCGTTTCTAAGTGCAGACAGCCTTGGTTTCAAGGACGGCACACGGCGTGTGCCTACTACATTAGCGTGGCATGCACCTAGAAACGGAAGAACCCAACAAATTATAGGCACAAACCCATGGCCGCGGTAGCCAAGGGCTCCCGAGTTGCCTGATTGCGGCCCCGCCGGTATGCACAAAAGTGGGAAAGCATTACAATGGAAGGCAGTCACGGTCAGGCTTTAGGCCTGACCTGGGGTGTTCAGTTTGTGCGAGTTTTCCGGAAATTGGCCTTTTCCTGTGTGCTTTGATTTTGTTCCATTGTGGTTTGCGTACTGCACAATCACAAGACGCTGAATGACGGAACCATGGTGCCCATGCCGACACCCATCGACCACGACCAGATTTTCAAGGGCCTCATCGAAGCGTTCTTCCGCGAGTTCATGGAACTGTTCTGTCCGGGCGAGGCGAAGGTGATGGACTTCACCCGGGTCGAGTTTCTCCGCTGATGGCCAAGATGGACTATAATCGTAGGGAGCGGGTGCGGTTGAAGGCGGATTTCCTGCGTCTGATCCTGCGCTCGCCGGTCGATCCGGCGCGGCGAAGCCTGCTGGTGGAGTTCGTTGAGACCTACCTGCCGCTCGCTGGGCGCGAGAAGACGGAATTCCAGCAGATCGTGACGGCCGATCAACAATACGCGGAGGTGGAACGGATGATTACGGTATACGAAAAAGACGGAATCGAGAAAGGCCTGCAGAAGGGCCGACAGGAAGGCCTGGAGAAGGGCCGGCAGGAGGGCCTACAGGAAGCGCTGATCCTGCAGTTGGAAAAACGGTTTGGCAAACTCGACGACGCGGCGAAGCGCCGGGTGCGCCGGCTCCGGTCAGCCGAGCGGCTCGATTCGCTACTGCTCGCGGTGCTCGATGCCAAATCCGTCGACGACCTGCCGTGGTGATCGGCACGGCCACTTCGGCTCAATCGAGCTTCTGC
>SKZG01000297.1 GCA_007127495.1 Planctomycetales bacterium | reverse complement strand
TTTACAGCGCTCTTCAATGGCAAGGACCTCAGTGGCTGGAAGGTGACCGACGCGATTCGGGAGCACTGGAAAGTGGTCGACGGCGTGCTCGATTACAACCCGCGAGCGGCTGACTTATGGACCGAGGACTCCTTCGCCGACTTCATCCTGCTTGTCGACTGGCGATTGAAAACCGCCGAGGAGCTTTACGGAACGGCCACCGAGGCGGACGGCTCGGCCATTGCGCATTCCCCCGACTCCGGCATCTACCTGCGCGGCACGCCTCGGGCGCAAACGAACATCTGGACGAATCCTATGGGCTCCGGCGAGGTGTGGGGATTCCGGACCGACCGGAATATGCCCGAAGAGGTGCGCGAAGCCGTTACACCCCGAGTCAACGCCGACAAGCCGGTGGGCGAGTGGAACCGGCAAAAGATCATCATGCGCGCCGACCGGCTGACCGTGATCCTCAACGGGCAAACGGTGATCGATAGCGCCCAACTACCCGGTGTGCCGGAAAGCGGCCCCATCGCCTTGCAGCATCACGGCAGGTACGACGAAAAGACCGGTCGGTGGGTGGGCGGCCCGAGTTGTGTCCAGTTTCGCAATATCTTCATCCAAGAATTGCCGTAAACGTTTGCCCTGCGCTTCACACCGCTCCCGGTCCGCGGTGGCCATTGTCGATCTGGATGGCCTCTCCGGCGGGAAGCACGAAGATTTTTCCGTCGCCAATCGTTCCTTTCGGCCCGGTGCGGGCAGCGTAAATGATTGCGTCAAGCGCTCGATCGAGAAAATCGTCGTTCACAACGATTTCCAGCACCACCTTGCGCAACAAGAGTGTCGGGTGTTCGCCGGCGCGGAAGATGCCGCTCCGGCCCCCTTGGCGCCCGAAGCCCTGGGCGTCGCAAACGGTCATGCGCAGAACCTCAATTTTGGCCAGCGACTCGCGCACGGCGCTGAGTTTCGGCGGTTGAATGACGGCAACAATGACCTTCATGCGTACTCCCCCCGGCGGCATAACCGTTCAGGACGTGTGTCTCCCCTCACATCCCGCGGCGGAACGGCCCCTCGTCACCGAGCCATGAAAATCCAATCAGCAGCCTGTCGGTGTCTATTTCGGCCGTTTTTGCACCATCACCTTGTGCGGTTCTCAAAGCGGCCGAATACCATGCGTCCGGCGCTGGTTTGGAGGACGCTGGTAACGGCCACGGCCACCTTCTTGCCGATCGAGTCTCGTCCTCCTTCGACGACGATCATCGTACCATCGTCCAGATAACCGATGCCCTGCCCCACTTCTTCGCCTGCCTTGACGATCTGGACTTCGATCCGCTCGCCGGGCAGGAACACCGGCTTCAGCGCGTTGGCCAAGTCGTTCAGGTTGATCACCACGACCCCTTGAAGCCGGGCGACTTTGTTCAAGTTGTAGTCGTTGGTCACGAGCTTTCCGCCGAGGTGTTTCGCCAGGATCACCAGTTTCATATCGACCGGCTGCCCTTCGAAAAGGGGCAGATCGTGCCCGTAAATCTCCATTTCGACATTGGGGTGCGTGCGCAGACGGTTGAGAATGTCCAATCCGCGCCGACCTCGGGCCCGACGCAATCGATCGGAGCTGTCGGCAATGGCCTGAAGCTCGGCGATGACAAACTCGGGCATGACAAGCTGACCGTCAAAGATATTCGCTTCGACCACGTCGGCAATCCGTCCGTCGATCACAACGCTCGTGTCAAGGATGCACGGTTGCAACCTTTTAACCTCCTTGGCGAATTCCACATAGGGAATGATGAACCGGAAGTCGTCTTTGGTTTGGAGCAGCAGGCTAATGCACGTGTAAGAGAATATCAGGCCGAGCGTCAATTGCACGCTCTCACGCATGCCGGTGCGCATGGGTAGTGGGGTCAGTGCGATACCCACAATGTACGCAAGAAAGAGCCCTACCACCATGCCGAAATAGACGGCCGTGATCGTCTGCAGTTCCTTTCGACGAATGCCGACGTCCAGCGCAATCACTCCAAGCGCGAGCAACAACATGCCGGCCAGGACGACAATTGCCATCCACTCGCTATCGTCGGGAACCACCGGAGAGTTGATCACCGAGATCGCGAGCCCAGCCGCTACGAGCACGAACATGCACCGAAGTATGATCAAAGCCATGGATAAAGTCCCTGCGATTGTTTGCAACCAAAGGCCAGTATAGGCGGCGAACAACCGCGGCGGAAGGGCGACCCCTCACAGAGGGGTCGGATTGTGTCGATCGACGCCACTCGCTCTCAAGGGCGAGAGCGACCGCTGGGCCGCGATCGCGGGTTAAATACCCACCACTTCGCGCCAAGTTCGAGCCATCAGGGCGTGGCCGGCCAAAGTGGGATGGACGCCGTCGCCGGCCCAATACTGCGGCGGGGCTACCTTGACGGCCTCATCGAACATGGTTTGGAACGGCACAAACGCATGCCCCAACTCCGTCGCCAACTTCTTGGCAACTGCGCGGCGCTGGTCGAACTCGGGGAACCAATGGTCGTTGACCGCCCCGCAGCGGAGCACGAACGGCTCGCAAACCACCAGGGACGCGTCCGGCAGCTTCTCGGC
>SKZG01000324.1 GCA_007127495.1 Planctomycetales bacterium | reverse complement strand
CTGAATCGCATCACACTCGATCCGGCCGTGATGGGCGGAAAGCCATGTATTCGCGGTTTGCGAGTCACGGTTGGAATGGTCATCGGTTTGCTGGCCGCCGGGCGCTCACGTGACGAAATCCTGAAGGCCTACCCGTATCTGGAGCCGGAAGACATTGACCAGGCGTTGGCCTATGCAGCATGGCGAGTCGAAGAACGCGAGGTGTCTCTGCCGGTCGCATGAGCATCAAGATGGGACGGATCGGCCCCGATGCAAAGGCCGCATTGCCGCTGCTCGAAAAGCAACTTCAGGACCGCGAGCCCGATGTCCGCATCGCCACCGGCGACGTCCTCCGTCGTCTTCGCGGCGACCACCCCGGGGCGACGGCGGAAAACAGAATACGGAGCCCGTTTGGAGGCGGCCCCCGGTTCGGGCAAGCCGAGGCAAGGATCCCCCCGACACCGCAGCGGGCTGCGCGCTGGCGGAAATTTGCCGCCGCCTGTGCGCGACCGGCTATCCTTCCTCGGCCTTCTCAGCTTCGGCTTCCGCCTTGCGGGCGGCCTCTTCGGCGGCCTTGCTTTCCTCCTCGGCCTTCTCGGCCTCCGCCTTTCGGGCAGCTTCTTCGGCGGCCTTCTTTTCCGCCTCGGCCTTCTCGGCTTCGGCCTTTCGGGCAGCTTCTTCGGCGGCCTTCTTTTCCGCCTCGGCCTTCTCGGCTTCGGCCTTGCGGGCAGCTTCTTCGGCGGCCTTCTCTTCCTCGGCCAACTTCGCAAGGCGCTGCGGGTCCAAACGCCCCGACATCAACTCGTACATCTTCGGCAGCAGTACGTCGCTCGGGACGGCGTACGTTTCCACGCGCCCGCCCCGGGCGATATTGACGCCCACCACGCGCCCGTCGAGGTTCACCAAGGGGCCGCCGCAGTCGGTCGGTTTGAGAACCATGTCGTGCTGAAGCACCGCGGGGAAGCCGTCCCGACGTTCACTTACCCCGACCCCAAGCCGATTCATTCGCTCTCGCCGCTGCTGACCCGGGCCGGAAAGGGGTGCTAACGTGACGGTCAGATCAAGTGCCTCGTCGCCGCGCCGGAGGGTAACGGTCACGGTATCGCCTGGTCGGTAGGCGCGGACGGCGGCGACCAGCTCTTCTCGCGTCGCGGTCTCCTTTCCGTCGACGTGCGTCACGACGTCGCCCGGTTGAATCCCCACTTTTTCGGCAGGGCTGCCGGGCACCACCCCTTGGACGGCAACGCCGTCTTCCTCGTCGCCAAGCTGGACGCCCAGCACACCGCCGATGGCGGGAACCGCAAGCCTCGGGACGCTGACGACGCCCAGGGCGAGCACGTTCTTTTGCGCCCCCGGCGCGACGACCCACTGACCGACCTCCGGCTCGCCCTCTTCCCAGTCGATGGCCGGCAAGTCAGCGGCGTCGGTCTTGAGCATGGCGAGGTCGAACTCTTCGTCGACGCCGACGATTCGGGCTTCGAGTTCTCGGGCATCGGGCAGCACGCACTCGATCTTCTTCTCGCCCAAGGTGCTCGCCTTGGTGAGAATCCATCCGTCGGGGCCGACGATGGTCCCCAAGGCAACCTCTTTCCCGTCGTGCTTCACTCGGACCACGCACGGGGCGGCGGCTGCGACGGCCTCGCCCAGCGCGGGTTTGACTTCGTCGCCGTCGCGTCGCGGCAAGGTGATTGCCCACGACTCGCCCGCAGCCAATCGGTCCCAGTGCTCGTGATACACGTCGATGGGGACGTGGAAGTTCATCGACGTATCGCCGCCGATGCGGCTGTTGATGCCGATTACCTTGCCTTCGAGGTTCAGTAGCGGCCCGCCCGAATCGCCGCCCACCAGGGGGCAGTCGGACTGGATCACGACGTCGCCCACGCGCAGCACGCGGCCCGCCCGCGTGACCGGCGGGCGGCCGGACCTGTACCCCAACGGGTGGCCGAGGGCCACGCACCAGCTTCCGGTGCCGACCTTGGCCGGGCGTTCCAGCTCCACAAAGGGCCACGTGCCCGAGTCGGTTATCTGCATCATCCCGGCGTCGGCGGTCGAGTACATGCCGAGGGTCTTGCCCTTGACCCTTCGGCCGTCGTGCAGTGTGAACGTGACGTCCTGGCCCGGTTTGCCCACGACATGGCCCGCGGTGAGCACCAGCCCGTCCTCGCTGACAATCACCCCGCTTCCCCGCGACGCGCCGATTTGCGTGGCGACGGTCGCTGGGATGGCACGTGACACGACCTCGCGAACCTGCCGTTCCAGCGCCCTGAGTTCGGCAAGGTCTTGCGGCGCGGCCCCGACCGCTTCCGGGGCGGCAGCCGGCGCCGGAGCGACTGTCGGGCTTGCCGTGAGGACGAATACCGCCAGGCAGGCGGCGGCAACGTGGAAAAAACGCTGCTGAAAGGACAGCGCAACCGGGCTTGGCATCTTCAGGAATCCTTTAACGCGGGCAGCAGTCATTGCAAAACTCCATTATCCGTAGAAACGACACCGGATGCAACGGCGCACCGCGATGGCGCATCTATCGGGCCGCTTATTGGGGCCCGTTCGGAGGGGCTCGCTTCCCCTGATGTGGGACCACCTTGGTTTTCAGGGGCGGCACAGGGCGCGGGCTTACTATACGAAGGCGGTCTGCACCCGTATAATGGAGTCCGGGGTGTGACCAGTTACGGGTTTTTTCATGACATCTTGATCGCCGGTAAGGCGAAGGAGCGGATCCGATGGTTCAAACTGCCAGCACCATGCTTCCTTTGGGCACGAAAGCCCCCGACTTTTCATTGCCCGACCCAGACGGCAAGCGCGTTGCCCTCAGCGATTTCGCCGATGCTCCGGTCCTTCTCGTCGCGTTCATTTGCAACCACTGCCCGTTTGTGAAGCACATTGCCCAGGGGTTCGCTGCCCTTGCCAAGGAGTATCAAGCGAAGGGCGTGGCGGTGGTGGCCGTGAACTCGAACGACGTGGAACACTACCCCGACGACGCACCGAACAAAATGGCCGAAGAGACCACGGCTCGCGGCTATACCTTCCCCTATGTGCTGGACGAGACGCAGGAAGTGGCCAAGGCGTACGGCGCCGCATGCACGCCCGACTTCTACGTGTTCGATTCGAACCGAGAGTTGGTTTATCGAGGGCAGTTGGACAGTTCGCGGCCCGGCAACGGCGCGCCGGTGACCGGCGCCGACCTGCGGGCAGCGCTCGACGCCGCCCTGGCCGGACGCCCGACCCCCGACGAGCAGAAGCCGAGCATCGGGTGCAATATCAAGTGGAAACCGGGCAACGAACCGGAGTATTTCAGGTAGAATGTATGGGAGGGCGTTCTCGTGGCGGGCCGTACATTCATCGATTTAGCGATAACCGAGGTGCTTCCGGCGGCCTTGGAACGCGTGCCGGAAGCGATTGCCCGGCGCGAGCACATCTTGCCGCTCACCTTCGACGGCGAACGACTCACGGTTGTGGCGAGCGAGCCCCTTTCATCCGAAACGCGTGAACGGCTGCGGTTCGCGTTGAACTGCCCGGTTTCCGCAGCCATGGCCTCGCACGACGCCATTGGAGACGCCATCGAGCAATACTACGGGGGCGACACAGCCCAGCCGGCCACACTGCCCCCTGCGCCGACGGAGCAGGTGGAGTTCGTCGAAATTCCCGAAAGACCGGACGCCAGCCAGCGGCACATGCTCGACCCCGACAGCCCGGCAGTCGTGCGCATGGTCCAGAAAATCATCGGCGAGGCGCTGCATCTGGCCGCATCGCGCGTCCTCCTCCTGCCCCTGCGCGATCGCCTGAAAGTGGCGTACCGCATTGGCGATTCCGTATGCACGCGGGAGGACGCGCCGCGCAACCTGCACTACCCCATCCTGGTCCGGCTCATGGCGATGACCAATCTCTCGGGGTTCATCAAAGTGCACGTCGGGGAGAAGGAGTTTCCATTGCGGGCTGTATTCAAGCCTTCGCAGTTCGGGTTGCTCGCGCTCATCGAGGTGGGAGGCAAAGCAGCGCAGACCAAGCGTTGGGAAGCCCGGGTGAAGCGACTTGGCTACCCGATCGTCGACCTTCAATCGCAACACATTTCCGGGGCAATCCTGGAGCTTCTGCCCGAGTCCATTGCGCGGCGGCAGCGCTGCCTTCCGGTTGCTTTGGATGGGCACGTCCTGACGGTGGTCATGAGTGAGCCGCCGACCCCGGAAGTGTTGGAGCAATTGCAGTTTGTCGCCAATCGGCCGGTCTCCGTGGCCATGGCGCCGGCCGGCGACTTGCTGGCCGCAATCGATCGCTGCTACGGATCGGCTGACGCGGAAGCCGCCGATGTGATTCTTTGGGAGCTGGCCCAGGCGACGGAGGCTCCGGCGGCGGACGCGGGAAGTACGCCGTCCCGCCCTTCGAAACCGACGCCGGCGTCCAGGCAATTCGCGAAGGCCGTGTTCGATCATCTGTACACTCTGTACCACGACAAGATGTTCGCGCTGTTCGAGCAAATCCGTTCCGGCGCCAAGCTGTGCCGCCGGGATCCGAAGACGGGCGAGTTGGCTGTGGTGTTTCCGCAGTCCCATTTGATCGAGCAATTGCCGCCGCCGGCGCGGCAATACATCGAGGGCCGCATTTGGGCGTTGCGAGAAGCCGTCATCGTGCGGTTGGAAACCTTCCTGGCCGGCAACCCGGCAATGCGCGGCGCCGGGATGACCTATGCCCTGTATTTGCTAGGCTGCCAACTGCGGGAGGGGCAGCGTCCGTCGATCGATCCGGCCGATATGCGCGATGCCTGGCTCAACTTCTTGTATGCGCTGGCCGGCAAGCTCTTTCCGACGGTGCAGTCGAACGGGGCGCTTCTGAGTCTGGTCAACGGCCAACTGGACCAGTTTGCGGCGAAAACCATTCGGCTATTTGAGGATCCTTCGTTGGTTCGCGACCCAGCTTCCTCGCAGCCGCGGCTCGCCCGGCTGTCCTCCGATACCGCAGCCGAGGAATCGCTCGCTTTCGACAGTCCGCCGGTGGTGCACCTGGTGGATCTGCTTCTTGCCGAAGCGGTCCATGCGCGCGCGTCGCGCCTGGTGATCGTGCCGCAAGAAGACCACGTGGAGGTGGCCTACCGCGTGCAAACCTCGGTTTACACCAGGCCCGGCCTGCCGCAGCATCTGCTGTCCCCGATGGTCGCCCGGCTTTGCTCGCTGGCCAATTCTTCCGGCGAGTTTCAGGTGCGGGGCGGTCCGTTGCGCCGCGATGCCCGCGTCGCGCTCAGCCCCGTGCCTTTAGGCCTTGCGGCGGTGGTTGACCTATTGTCTAATCGTGCCGCAATCAAGGCGAGCCAGGCTCTGGCGGCGCGGCATCACTTGGAGTTCGTAGAACTGGCGCACTTTGACGCACCGCCGGACCTGCTGCACGCCGTCCCCATGGCGGTGCTTCGCAGCAAGATGGTGCTGCCGCTCTCTCGCGACGAGAGGTCGCTGAAAGTGGCCGTGAGTTCTCCGCCCTCGCCCCGGCAATTGGATGTTTTGCGATTGGCGTTCAACTCGCTGATCCGCCCGGCCCTAAGCGCGGAGGACGACCTCCGGGCCGCTCTTTATCGGCACGGCCACCTTCCGGCCGAACCGTCCGGCATCTCGGCCGCCGCCCTCGCGCTGTTGGGTGGCGAGTCGGCGTAACCGCGCACGCGCGATCTTTCGGGGTCGGGAGCAGGGTCTCCGAGGCCCTACAATCGGCACATGCCGTTGAGTCGGCGCGCCCTCGGCTTCGAGGAGCCCTTGTGATGGTGTGGTCATTTTGCACGACGTCCGGCGGTAACCTAATGTTTCGATGGAGCCGCCCGCACCCGCGGGCCGCTCGGCCCGAGCCCGACCCGGCGGGCCTGTGCCACCCAGGTGCGTTTAAGGTCATTCGTATTTCGGACAATACTGGTTAGCCATGCTCACACTGGACAGCGTGCTGCAAGCCGGCCTCACGCCGGTTGCGGCAGCCGAAACCGCGGAACTGTATTCCCCGCTCGACGAGTTGATCGAGCAGGGCTTTGGCAGGAAGTTGGGATGGATCGACGGAGCGACCGGCGAGGTGATGTGCCTGCCGCCCGGCGAGCCAACGCGCGACTGGGGTATGCGCACCGAGATGTGCCGCGAGGTGGCCCGCCGCGGCCGGCCTGAATTCCTCGACGATGAAGATCCCTTCCTTACCCTCGCTCTGCCCTTGCCGGCCCCCGATGGCGGCACCGTGGTGGCGGTGGGAACCTTTGTCCGCCGCAAAGTGGAATTGTGCGAAGATTTCACGCAGGCCGCCGAGTTGCTGGGATGGGACCCTCAAACGGCGGCGCTATGGGCCATCCGGCAAACAGCATGGCCCGCCGAACTACTCGAGCGCGTGGCCCGGCTGGTAGAAAAACAGTGCGATACCGAAATCCACGTCCGCAAGCTGGAGTCGGAAACGGCGACAGTCTCGGCAAATCTGGCCGGCACGTACGAAGAAATCAGCCTGCTGTATCGGCTCACGCAGAACCTGAAGCTCTCCGAGAGCGACGAGGACCTCGGCCAGGTTGCCTTGGAATGGCTTGGTGAGGTGTTGCCGGCCCGCGGGCTGGCGATGTATCTGACCGCCCTGGGCTCACCGCGCGACGAACCCGTAAGCCATAGCGTGCGCACCGAGCCCGCACTGCTGACCTATGGCGATTGCCCTCTGAACGTCGGCGAATTCGAGCAGTTTATCGACGCTCTGGGCCCCGGCGCCTCGAGCCGGCCCTCGGTGGTCAACGGCCCGCAAACGAGCCGGCCCGATTGGCCGGTGCCCCAGGTTCACGGCGCCATAGTCGTGGCACTTTCTGAGGGCAACAACCTGTTTGGGTGGCTGGCGGCGTTGAACCACTCCAGCGGTGAAGAATTCGGCACCGTCGAAGCGAATTTACTGAGTTCCGTGGCAGCGATCCTTGGTATCCATAGCGGCAACATCGAGCTGTACCGGCAACAGGCCGAACTGCTTACCGGCGTGGTGCGCGCGCTCACGTCGGCCATCGACGCGAAAGACCCGTACACTTGCGGGCACAGCGATCGGGTGGCACGCGTGGCCGTACGGCTTGCCGAGGAATTGGGGATCGGCGCCGAGTCGCTCAATACCATCTATCTCGCCGGCCTGCTTCACGACATCGGAAAGATCGGGATCAACGACGAGGTGTTGCGCAAGCCGGGCAAACTGACCGACGCCGAGTACGAACACATCAAGAGACACCCGGAAATCGGACACAAGATACTCCGCGACCTCGGAAGACTTGACGACGTATTGCCCGTGGTCCTGCACCACCACGAGTCGTGGGACGGGCGTGGTTATCCGGCGAAACTCGATGCCACCGTCATTCCGCTCTTGGCCCGAATTGTCGCCGTGGCCGATTCGTTCGACGCCATGGGCTCGGACCGGCCCTACCGGCAGGGCATGCCGGGCGAAAAGATCGACGCCATTCTTCGGGCAGGGGCCGGCCGACAGTGGGACCCGGAGGTGATCGACGCGTACTTCCGTGCCCGGGCCGATATCGACGCAATCGCCCACGACGAGCAGGACGACATTCTCGCCGGCCTCGCCCAGTATTCGCGATAGCCTAAGCCCGCCGTCCTACTTCCCGTGAACCGTCCGGTCTTGGTTGTCTAGCTGGACAGACCACTAGCTGGTCATGCCCAGCAAACGCCCGAAATTGACCTCCTGCGGCTGCCGTGCCTATAATGCCTAAGAGCCGGCGCTCGCATGCGAAGGGGACAGTCCCGTGTTCGCGGCGGAAGGGCGGGCACGATTGGCTGGGGGGCTTACGGAGGATGACGTTGATGTGGGAAAGTGGGCTACTGAAGCCGCTAGGGCGACTGATGCCCGCCGTGATGCTCGGATTCGTGGCCTTTTTGTCGCTCGGTAGCCGGTCGCGTGCAGCGACTGAGGCCCCTGGAGGCGTACTACTGGCTGGGGGCCAAGTGGTCGCGGCGAACGGAACCGGGTTGGACGAGGCCCGCTTTGGCGCAACCATGCGGCTAACCCTGCCGATTGACGACCGCACGCGCAGGGAAGTGGAGCGGTTCGCCGCTCGGGTACTCGCGCGCGCGGCCGATCGCGACGCACGCCCGGTGCTCATTTTCGAATTCTTCGTTCCGCCCGGCGGCGAGGAGCATGGCCGAGGGAGCGACTTTTTCACCTCCCACGCATTGGCCGAGTATCTGTCCGGCAGGGAATTGAACCGGGCCACGACGGTTGCGTATCTTCCGAAGACCGTCCAGGGGCATGCCGTCCTGGCGGCCATTGCGTGCGACGAGGTCATTATGGCGCCCGGCGCGGAACTGGGCCCGGCGGGTGTGGACGACGATCTCATCGACGAAACCCGCCTGAGCGTTTATCGGAAGATCGCCAACCGGCGGAAGACGGTTCCCGCGGCCGTCGCCCTGGGCCTGCTCGACCCGCGAATCGAGGTGTTGCGCATCGAAACCGAGCTGGGCCGCGAGTATGTCCTTCCGGAAGAACTCGAAGCGATCCGAAAGACCCGCACGGTCGAATCGACGGAGGTGCTGTTTGCGGCGGGGCAACCGGGCCGCTTGACCGGCCGCGAAGCGCGCGCCCTGGGGCTGATCGACTACCTGGCAACCGACCGCCGCGAGGTGGCCTCGGCCCTTGGCTTGACGCCCGACGCGCTCTTACTGGACCCGTCGCTGGGCAGCCCGTGGCGCGCGATTCGGGTCGATGTGAAAGGCCCCATTGGCGCCAACTTGACCCGGCAGGTGCAGCGGCTCATCGACGACGCGGTGCGCGATCGCGACGTCAACTTCGTTTGCCTGTGGATCGACAGCCCCGGCGGTTCGCTGGTCGATAGCATGACGTTGGCGAATTACCTTGCGGCATTGGACGCGGGCAAGATTCGCACCGTAGCGTACATTCCGCAGCAGGCGCTCGGCGATGCGGCCTTGATTGCCTTTGCCTGCGACCAATTGCTGTTGCACCCCAACGCCGTGCTAGGGGGTCCCGGCGCGTATCAACCGACCGAGCGCGAAGTCGAACAAGCACGTCAGACGGTGCGCGACAGCCTCGCCCCGGCTAAGGGGCGCTCCTGGTCGTTGCCCGCGGCGATGATTGACCCGAACCTGGCGGTTTACGAAGGGCGGCGCTTGAACCTCGTGGAATACTTCAGCGAGGAGGAGTTGGCCGACCAGGCCGGCGATTGGGAGCAAGGACGCAAAGTCACGGCAACCGGCGCGCCGTTTCGGGCCCGCGGCCCCGAAGCCGTCGAGTTCGGCCTGGCCACTCGGGTGGTGCAAAGTTTCGACGAGTTGAAGCGGCATTTCGCCCTGGAGGACGATCCCTACCTCGTGGCGCCGGGTTGGACCGATTTCCTTGTCGAGACCCTGGCCGCGCCCGGCGTGACCATGATGTTGTTAATCATCGGAGGGTTCGGTCTTTATTTCGAGCTGCACACGCCGGGGCTGGGCATTGGCGGATTCCTGGCCACCGTATGCTTCGCGCTTTTCTTCTGGGCGAATTACCTGGGCGGCACCGCCGGATGGCTGGAAGTGCTACTGTTCACCCTGGGCGTTGCCTGCGTGCTTTTGGAGATTTTCGTCTTGCCGGGGTTTGGTGTGTTCGGGCTCGGTGGCGGCTCCCTGGTCATCCTGTCGCTCGTGCTGGCAAGCCAGACCTTCGTGGTGCCCCGCAACCCGTACCAGATGGCCCAGTTCCAACAATCGATGCTCACCATCGCCGGAGCCGCCGTGGGCATTGCCCTCGTCGCGGTCGGCGCCCGCCGTTGGATACCCCGTGCGCCGGGCTTGCGTCACGTGGTGCTCGCGCCGGTGGCGGGCGACGACGCCGCCGCCTTGAATCGCCGCGAGTCCATGGTCGATCTGGCCGGCCTGCTCGGAAAACGCGGAAAGACCACCACCCCGCTCGTTCCCAGCGGAAAGGCCCGATTCGACAACCTCCTGGTCGATGTCCTCACCGACGGCGAACCGGTCGCTCGTGGAATGCCCGTCCAAGTCGTCGAGGTACATGGCAATCGGGTGGTCGTTTGCCAAGTG